>JAEWDG010000029.1 GCA_023390215.1 Bacteroidota bacterium
GAGCAGGATCTGTGAAAGAAAATAATATGCAATGGCAAGACAACATAGTACAAGGAACCCGACCGCACTATAGATATTCAGCGAAAAGAAATTGACCACATCAAATGAGATCTGCGAATCTGCAACCAACGATCTTACGATGTGACTTCCAACATATGTGATAATTAGTAACAGACTACTGACAAAGAACAATAATACCCATCTGGATCCTGGTCGCTTAAGTTTTATCTGGAGCCTTTTATCCTGAATATGGTACCGGAGAAAAAGAACAAACCATACAAACAGAGCTGCATTGATGAGCAGATCGCCCAACGACCGGAGAATAAGATTGGAACCATATACAGCCGGATCAAATAACTCAAACTGCCGGAAATTCATTGGCACAGGAAAATAATAGCTTAACAGGCGGATTCCGCCCACAACCACTATAAAGAAAATTATTCCCAGCCAGATATTGCGGTTTGAAATAAAATTAGCAACGAAATGAAGATAGAAAACCACAAGCAGCGTAGCGAGTATCCTTAGCCAAACAGAAATCGCGTTGTTATGATAGCTCGTTTCACCGGCAACTTCAAATAAATAAAACAACGGAATACCTGATACCGACCGGATTGAACTCCCGCCATCTTCTTTTGCCGATATATCATAATTCAGCGATAGTGTTGGATCAACGACGATAACATTTTTTAAATAATCGGTTGAAACGATATAATTCCATTTCACCGGGATCAATGCAATTGCAGTATACCCCGATTCCGATAATTTTTTCCACACATAGTACCCGTTATCCATCTGCATGAAACCCACATCCCGGGAATCGTACAGTAAAGATGCATATGGTTGAACCTGCTGCGTATTCCAGAAAATCAGGTCTTCATTACCGCTGCTGTCTTTGGTATAAACAAACAGGAAGTATTTTTTATCGATATATTTTTTCAGGAATTGCTCATCGTAGTTTCTGTTGAGCATCTTCGAAATAATCGAAGAGTCTGTCGCAGTTTTCTGGAAATCCTCTTCTGCCTTATGAACGTACGCAGATAGTTTATTTTGAACTGTTTTTACAGAGGCGTTGGCGGACCAGTAGTTATCTACAATGAACGAAAAGGTGATCAGCCACGCCGCGATAAGCAGGAGGTAAGCATACCGGAATAGAAATTTTCTAAAATTAGTTTCGCGTGGCAATCCGTAAAAGTTTAGGGCGAACCTGGTTGTTTGCGTTTTACCCGGTTCCAAATCTCGTCCATTTCAGTAAGGCTCAGATCGTGAACATGGCGTCCCTGCCGGGCAGCTTCTTCTTCAATTGCATTAAAACGAAAAAGAAATTTGCGGTTGGTTCTTTCCAGGGCATTTTCCGGATCGATCTGCAAAAACCGGGCAAAATTCACAAGTGAAAAGATCAGGTCTCCAAGCTCTTCTTCCATCTTATCCGCGTTTCCCGAAGCAACAGCTTCCTGTAGCTCCTGAGTCTCTTCTTCCACTTTTTCCCAAACCTGCGCAGCGTGGTCCCATTCAAAACCAACCTGCCGGGCTTTATCCTGCAAACGAATCGCTTTAACAAGTGCTGGCAGCGCACCCGGAACCCCGCCCAAAACTGATTTCTTGCCTTCCTTTAATTTCAGTTTCTCCCAGTTTTGCTTTACGTCTTCTTCATTATTCACCTTCACATCTCCATAAATATGTGGATGGCGGCTGGTCAGCTTTTCACAAACAGCATTCAGTGCATCAGCGATATTAAAATGTGCTTGTTCACTTGCAATCTTTGCATAAAACACCATATGAAGCATCAGATCTCCCAATTCTTCCTTAATTCCTTTCCAGTCGTTTGAAGTAATAGCATCAGCGAGTTCGTAAGTCTCTTCAATGGTGAGATGACGAAGGGTGTGGATCGTTTGCTTTTTATCCCATGGGCATTGCTCCCTGAGTTCATCCATGATGGTGAGCAAACGTTGAAAAGCTTTTTGTGATTCGTTCAAAATAAGTATTTATGATAAATGAAATTGATTTTCCGGTTAGCCTTTTTATCCCTGAACACCGGTTTCGTAAAACCTTCACCCGCCGGGAGTTTACCAGCTTATTTTGTTAAAAGTACAAAGTTTATACGCATAGTTGCCTGTCAACCCGCTCCTGTAAAACTGAATGTTTGTAAATTGCCCCGGATGAAAAAACTCAATCTTATAATCCTTTTCATATCCCTGGCAGCCCGTTCGCAAAGTCAGTACTATTATAAAGATATTCTGAATGCTGAACAATTACAGAAGGATCTTAAAACCCTCAAAGAAAATAAGGTCCGGTCCATTTCCATAAAAAGTTTTGAGAATGATGGCTCTCCTTCGGAGGGATTTTTTTGTGAAAAGAACATCTCAAAAGATTTTAGCCGTACGGAATTGTTTACAAGATCGGATATCTCTGCAGCCTCACTGCTTACCAGTTTTTTTGACAAATCCGGAAGGATCACAGGAACAGTTGACAGTTCCAAGCTTGCAACTACAAAGACTTATTATGAATATAATGCTGCAGGTAAGATCTCTAAAATCCGTTCAGAAGTGCGGTCCTCAGACGATGATTTTACAAGTGAAATTGTTGAAGAACGATTATATAGTTATGATGACTCAGGTAAGCCTGCTGAAATGAAGAAAGTAAAAAACAGGAAGGATACCCTGATCATTTTATTCAAATCAGATGAACATGGAAACCTTGCTATAGAAAAAGATACCAAAACAGGGAGTAAGTATTATTACTATTACAACGATCAGAACCAACTCACGGATATTGTTTTTACGCAGGAGTTCCGGGATAAACTTACACCCCAATACAGTTTCGAATACAATTCCGCGGGTTTGGTGAGCCAAATGTCAACAAGCGCGGAAGGCGGCGGCGATTATATGGTATGGAAGTACAGATACGATAACGGCTTAAGGACTTCAGAAAAATGCTTCCTTAAAGGAAGGCAGTTGCTGGGATCCGTAGAGTACGAATACAAAAACTAAAATTCATTTTCCCTTTCGGCCCTTTTTTCCAACCAGTCTTTCTCTGCAGGCATGGTCAGTGCCTGAATTACCCCGGAGAAAAAAATGAGCACGATATTCAGAAACAAAAAAAGCAGGTTATAGCTCAGGTATTTGGCAATCTCCTGTTTCCCGGTTTTGAAGAAATGCTGCAGATCGAGAATCAGAAAGATTAACCAGGCAAGTATCGCGATCACAAAAAGTGATCTTGAGATCGTCCGGACCCATATCAACGGATGATTTCCGGTACGACGGAAATAGATCACATAGACCGTAATGAACAATACAGCCGGAAAAAGCAAGATCATTAACATATAACCAAAACTGATCCAGGGCATATATGTCAACAATCCGAAAACTAACCTGAAAAGCAGTAGAAAAAGAACGATGGAAATGAGACCTGTAACAATCGAAAAAAAGATCGTTATAAAAAGCTGAATATACTTGCCGGGTCCCGCTCCCATCTTAGAAATAGCTTAAGTTGGTTTTAGGCGTAAGTTTCAGTAAAGATTCAAACATCAGTTTAATGGTGTTTTCAATATCATCTTTATGAAGCATTTCAACTGTCGTGTGCATATACCGCAACGGGATGGAGATCAGTACACTTGGGCACCCATCATTGGCATATGCGAATGAATCCGTATCGGTTCCTGTACTCCTGCTAACAGCCCGGAGTTGAACGGGTATTGAATTCGCTGATGCAACATCCTGTACGAAATCGAGCAGTTTGTTGTGAACAGCAGGACCATAGCAAAGTGCCGGGCCTTTTCCACAGGCGCAATCACCTTCAATAATTTTATTCATCATGGGTGTAGTGCTGTCGTGTGTAACATCAGTGATCACCGCAACATTGGGTTTAATTCTGCGTGCGATCATTTCCGCGCCTCTTAATCCGATCTCTTCCTGCACTGCGTTTACAACATATAAAGCAAAAGGCAATTTCCTTTTTTGTTCTTTCAACAAACGTGCAACTTCAGCGATCATAAATCCGCCGATGCGGTTATCGAAAGCCCTTCCGATAAGAAATCCATTGGCGAGCTCATCATAACCCTCTTCATACGTGGCTACGGCACCTACATGAATACCGAGGTCTTCCACTTCTTTCTTCGAACGCGCACCACAATCGAGGAAAAGATTTTCAACCTTAGGTTGTGTTTCTTTATCCGCACCGACCCTTGTATGAATGGCGGGCCATCCGAACACCGCTTTTACAGGCCCTTTTTTTCCATGTACCAACACCCGCATGGAGGGAGCAATCTGGTGATCCACGCCTCCGTTTCTTTTAAGATAGATCAGCCCTTCATTGGTGATATAATTCACAAACCAACTGATTTCATCTGCATGCGCCTCGATGACAACTTTAAATTGTGCACCCGGATTTATCACTCCAACAGCAGTACCGTAGGGATCGGTAAAGACTTCATCTACGTTTGGTTTGATATACTCCATCCATAACTTTTGACCACTGGATTCGAAACCTGTTGGTGAAGGATTATTTATGTAATTGCGGAGGAACTGATATGAAGCGTCTGGAAGAAAAGATTTCTTTTTTGCTTTTGCCATGTATACATTTTAAAGCAGCAAATTAAATAATACTGGCCAGATAAGTTGTGATTGAAGAAAACAACATCAAACCATCGACCACAAAATAATAAAACAGGTAACGCTTTTCGTTGAGGGACTTCAGGTAAACCCAGATACAGGCTGCACCGGTTAGCAGGAATGCAATCACCTGGTTGAGGTCGTTGAAAATAACGCGAAACAAAACACCGGAAAGTATATAAAGACCGAAAGTGGTAAACACAACCATCCGGACAGTGGAAGGACGAAAATCTGTAGCCAGCGATTTGAGTGAACGTATCCGGTCAACACGCGCATCTCTCGCGTCAAACATAATGCAAAGCATCAGCATAAAAAGAAAACGCGGTACAAAGATCATCCATGCAGCACCCGCAGGCGCGTCCATTGACGCAGCCGGGATCAGCACAGTGGTGTAAGCCCAGGCTGCTGCGAGCAAAATTGTTTTGATCAGTCCCAGGCTTTTCAGGAATGCGGGTAATCTGACGGGCCAGAGCGGAACACTGTAGAGCAACGTAAGTAATACAGAGATTAGCAACTCCGGCCAGAGCGTGATGTTTTGAAAAAAACTGAAGATCAGGCCTGCACTGGCCACAACTAATACCAAAAGATTGGTCCAGGCAGAAACCAGAAACTGCTGAAGACCTGCCCTACGAAATTTCCAGCGGCTGAGCAGCCAATAGAAATTATAGCTCGCTAAGGTTGAAAAAAAAATGAGCAGGTAAAGGTATAAGGGACCATCATGATTGAACAGCACAAAAGTTTGAAAACAAAGCGCAGTGCTGCATATGGAAACAAAAATAGAATGGGAAAAAATGAAGTTAAGCCACTTCATCACTGACATTCATAAAACAGGGGATCGCCGGTTGTGATCGTATTACTTTTATTTTTTTCGAAATCCCTTACATATATCTCGAAAAAGAAAGTATCGACATAGGGCCTGGGAATCGATTGCACACAACTAAGGTCTTTGAACAAATTTACCCGAAGCTCGGCTTTGAAGTTTTTGCTGGTCGCACCGGTCATATGCGGGAAAGGAAAAGAATCAGATTGAAGTGTGCGCAGGTTTTTCAGATATACAAAAGCCGTATCTGAATCATTGATGCCGAGATCACCCTCTGCATCCGTTACTTCAAGGATCACATCAGGTGCGGAAAAAAAATTGGTACTATACGCCCTGTTTTCACTGAGTGATTTATACTTGATCTGGGGAGCAGTAGTATACTTGTCCTTTTTACAGGACAACAGTCCAATTACAGCAACAACAAATAACAGAGCTATTCGCATAAGATTCTTTGTTTTCCAAATTTACACATTAGGCATTAAAAATAACCGTAAGGTTGCATCTTTACAGAGAATTTAAACTTTTTACGCATGACCGGACCGGCAGATATATTTAACGTGAGCCGGGACGATTTTGATAAGCTAGCCCTGGAAGTTTTTGCTTTTCAATTCCGTGAGATTCCCGTTTACAGAGAGTTCTGTAGCTACCTTGGCAAAACACAGGATACCGTTCATGCGGTTAGGGATATTCCATTTCTTCCCATCCAGTTTTTTAAGTCTCACCGGGTATGTGCGCCCGACAGCCACGCTGAGGTAATGTTTCAAAGTAGCGGCACCACGGGTGAAAAAAGCAGCAATCATTTTGTGTCTCATTTGGATGTTTACCGGCAGAGTTTTATTCAGGGGTTCAGTTTTTTTTATGGCAATCCGGAACAATATTGTTTTTTAGGGTTGCTTCCCTCCTACCTGGAGCGTGGAAATTCATCACTGGTATTCATGGTAGATGAACTCATTAAAAAATCCGTTCACCCCAACAGTGGATTTTATCTTTATGACCATGAGAAACTCGCCAATCTGATCGCCGGGAATGAACGTTCCGGACAAAAAACAATTTTAATTGGTGTTACCTATGCCCTGCTCGATTTTTTTCAGGCGCATCCGCAACAACTGAAGCATACGATTGTAATGGAAACCGGCGGTATGAAAGGGCGCAGAAAAGAAATGGTTCGCGCGGAAGTACATCAATTATTAATGAAACAAACCGGTTTGGATTGTATTCATTCAGAATATGGAATGACGGAACTTTTATCGCAAGCCTATTCCAGTTGCAACGGCATATTTCGAACAGCTCCCTGGTTGAAAATCATCTTAAGGTCAGAAGATGATCCTTTGGAAACTTTCAGCTACCAGGATCTGTCCTCCCATGCCAGATCCGGAATAATAAACGTGATCGACCTTGCAAATATGTATAGCTGTTCGTTTATTGCAACAGAAGATCTTGGCCGTCTTTATCCCGACAATAGCTTTGAAGTTTTGGGAAGAATTGATGTGTCCGATATGAGAGGATGTAACCTGCTCTATACAGCGGGAATCAAATAAAGTTGTAGGCTTTGGCCAGTTCTTTTAGTTCGAGCAGATTTGTTACACGTAATTTATCAAACATCCGTTGCTTATGTGTACCTACCGTCGAAGTTTGCAACATCAAATTTTTTGAAATGTTTGTCAGTGATTCTCCACTTAAGAGCATTTTTGCGATCTCGAACTCGCGGCGGGAAAGTTTATCAAAAGGGTTATCATCAGTTAGCGGAGATCGTGAAGCTCCTGCTTCCATATCATCCTGCGTACTTACATATACTTTTCCGAGCAGGACCTGATCGATCGCGATCAGCAGTTCGGAAACAGGCGCGCTTTTAGGAACAAAACCCTTGGCACCTAAACCCATAAAACGTTTTGCATATATATTCTGTCCACCCATTGAATAAATCAGTACAGAAACTTTTGGCGCCCATATGCTGATATATTCCATTAATGTAAATGTATCGGTATGCGGAATCTGAACATCGAGTACCGTAACATTAATAGGTTGTGTTCGTAAAATTTCCGTCGCAAGTTCACCGTTAGAGGCTTCGAAAATTCCCGCATCGGGATATTTCTCATGCAGCAGAAATTTCAGGCCGGTTCGCACGGCCTCATGATCGTCAATAAGCAGAAAGTTTAGCATTGCAGGGTTTTTGGTATGGATAGCTTCATTTAGAATGCTCGAAATAAGTGAATTTTCAGCGAAAAGTTGACGTATTAATACGTGTGATTTCTCCTGCTTTTTTTATAGGTATTTTACGATAAGAAATGTCGAATTAATATGAAGAAATCTTAAACAGATTTTGATGTATGAAATTGATACTAAATTTCCATTGAAATCAGTGAACGTAAGCGCTAACCGTTACTACCATTAAGATTGACCAGGAATATTGATAAGTCCGAATCAGACAACCACATTCGCAATCCCCCACTCGGGGTAGGAATAAACGAAAATGATGTGAAACCTTTGAATTATCCGTATTTTATGTAGGCATATTACTACAAATCAATTTTTCATTCATTTATAGCATAAATAAAAACTCCGGAAGTGACCGCTTCCACGGGAACAGGTTTCAATAAAAACAGAATTCTCTTCGTTATGCAGGAGCTTTAACAGCAATGAATGGCAAGGTCAGATAATTTTGCCATCGCTTACCATTTGTACCGATTGAAATTTAGGAATACATACTATTTGCCAGGACTGTTGATCATGACGCTCATGTTCATTGGTTCCATCGGTTTTAAGAACAGCGATAAACAGCCGCGGAACAGTAGTTATCGTGATCTCTATATTTCGGAGATCGACCGCATCGATCTCACTTTCTCTTCACTAAGGTTGGCCATTTTAAACTCTGACCTTTCTGATGCTGCTGCTGTTGAAAATTTGAAACGGACAATCGTGAATAGCCGGCCATTAATAAAATCTGCTGATCTCTGGCTAAGATATCTTGAACCGGTTGCGTATATGAAACTCAATGGCGCGCTGCCGGTTGAATGGGAAAATGAAGTATTCGAAAAATTTGAACAGCCCTACCGGCGCTCAGGAGCGGGCCTGAGCCTGATGGAAACATACCTTGAGGAAGGCGCGCAAAAAGATTCCCTGCTTCGCATGGTTGATTCTTCTTTGCTTTCCTGCAAAATCTTTAAAGCAGATTCTATAACCCGCTTCCTTGATAAACCGGATCATTTCTTTTTTGCAAACAGATTATTTCTGCTCAACCTTGCTTCGATCTATACAACAGGATTCGATTGCCCCAACCGCGAACTGATCATCCCGGAACTGAAACAGATGTTGAATACCACAAAAGACATCTATGATGTTTTTAATTCGAGTTTTCCGGATTACGCGTTGTCCGATACATATCTTCATTCCTATGATGACCTGATACGTTTTGTTCAATCACAACCTGACGCTGCTGATCTGTTCGATCATTACGATATGCTGAAAAACTATGTGAATCCATTGTTTGCATTGAATCAGGAAATGATCCGGCGTTATCAGGTAAGATCATCAAACTTCAATGATTATGCACTAAGCGATGAAGTGAACAGCATTTTTGATAAAAATTTGTATGCCGGACAAAATATCAAAGGCATATTTCTTCCCGTGGATGACAATGCGCAGCTGGAAGAAATCAAAAAGGTGGGCAAACAATTATTTTATGATCCACTGTTATCGGGAAATAATAAAAGAAGCTGCGCTTCCTGCCATAAGTCCACTGAATATTTTACAGATAACGAACGGCCGACGAGTCTGCAGTTTGATAACAAAGGAAGCTTGCCCAGGAATACTCCAAGCCTGATCAATTCCATTTATCAGCATCTTATCATGCTGGATGGTAAACATTACGCGCTTTTAAACCAGGCCAAAGATGTTGTTACCAATGCGAATGAAATGGGAGGAGCGGAATCGGATGTAGTGAGCAAAGTAATGAGTTGCCCGGATTATGCAAAAGCATTCAAAAAATTTGTCAGGCTAACACCCAACTCTCCGAGGTTAAAAATCGATCATATTGTTTCAGCGGTGATTTTATATTACAGCGATTTTAGCAGCTACTATTCTCCCTTCGATCAGTCAATAAATAATCGTGCATCCATTTCTGCGGATGCCATTAAAGGTTTTAATGTTTTCATGGGAAAAGCTCAGTGCGGCACCTGTCATTTTCCTCCACAGTTCAATGGCGTAAAACCTCCGTACATCAGTTCTGAGTTCGAGGTACTGGGAGTTCCTGCGGATTCACTTTACGGCAAACTTAGCCCCGATTCGGGCCGGGCGCTGATCAATCCGGCCAGGGAAACCCTTAACGCCTTCCGATCGCCAACCATTCGCAATATCGATCATACCGCACCTTATATGCATAATGGCGTATTTACAACTGTTGATCAGGTAATCGCATTTTATGACCATGGGGGTGGCAGTGGGCATAATTTGAATATTCCGAACCAGACCCTGTCCGGCGATTCCCTGCATCTGACCATTAATGAAAAAGAACAATTAAAGGCATTCATGCGTTCACTGAACGAAGCCATTATCTTTGAAGAAATACCAAACGCCTTACCCGCCTCAAAAAACAAGGCTTTGAAAAATAGAAAAGTTGGCGGCGAATATTGATGAAAAAAATCATTCCACTCTTCCTGCTGCTTTCTGTGATCTGCCTCGTGGATTGCAGCAGCAGTAGAAAAATAGAATATAATATTCCCAAATATTTTACCGGGGAAAGAAAACAGCAGCTAATTGAAAATCTTGAAAAAGGCAGGATACTTTTTCAAAACAATTGCAGTGAATGTCATGGAATAACAGGTAAAGCAAAACAGGGAATGCCTGATTTTACCAATAAAGAAATACAGAATTACCTGAATGCCTACCAAACGAACGATACGCGCAACCATGCGGTATTAAAAAAGCTGCTGCCGGAAGAACTGTCTATGGTGATCACATTTCTTCAAATGCGGAAAATAGACAGCCTTCCTAATCATCAGCATTAATTATTGTTTGAGGATCTTCAATTTTTTATATTCATTTCCCCGGTACATTTCAAGAAAATAAACACCCGCAGGCAGATCCTGGAGTTTGTCGATCGTAAAACTGTTCAGGCCTGAGGTAGCCTGGCCATCTATTTTTCTCACCACAGCACCTTTCGCATCAACGATCTTTATTTCCAGTTTTCCTGACTGATTAAAACTGGTAGCCACGTATATTCCGTTCCTGAACGGATTTGGTGAAACTGTAATATCATTCTTAGTCTTTGTACCTGAATAAATGCGCACCACCATGGAGTAAGAATATCCACCATCTTTATCCAGTACTTTCAATCGGTAGTAAACATAACCTTCAAGAAAATCTCCATCGGTATATTCGTATGAAGTTGCACCCTGACTGCCATGGGCATTTACCGTTCCGATCTTTTTAAAATTAGTGCCGGTATAACTTCTTTCAATTTCGAAATGAGAAACGTTCACTTCATCGGAAGTTATCCAGGAAAGTTGATTAACACTTCCATTTCCTTTTACATTAAAACTCAGAAGGTGTAATGGAAGCGGCCCACCACATCGTGGGTATAAACGAACTGAATCCATGGTCTGCAAACCAGCCTGGTCTGTTACGGTTAAGGTTACCAGCCAGTAATAGGTATCACCATTACAGCCGATCCTTGAAATAACTG
This sequence comes from Bacteroidota bacterium, assembly GCA_023390215.1. Lineage (GTDB taxonomy): Bacteria > Bacteroidota > Bacteroidia > Chitinophagales > Chitinophagaceae > Ferruginibacter. Next base: position 11,108 of record JAEWDG010000029.1, read on the forward strand.
CCTGGGATTCCTTGGCTGTATCTACGGCTTCAGGATGCTGGTGCGTGTTATGCCTGAGAATGGTTTGCCATGCATAAGCAAGTTGATTCGGGCCTTGTTCTGCGTCGGTTACATTCGCCTGTAAAGTATAGGTGGTATCAGAACCTGGAATGTATTGCGTATTATCTGCCGGGCTGATGATCTCCACAACCGGAGGTGTATTGTTTGCAGAAATGATAAGACTGTCGATAGAAAAAGCGCCCTGGCTGTCTGTTACTTTCAAAGTGACCACAAATTTTTTAGGGTCTGAATCTGGCGTGGAAAAATTATGTGAGGGGTTTGCCTGGTTAGATAAAGGGCTTCCGTCTCCGAAATCCCAACTATAGGTGATCGCGTCTCCATCCGGATCATAAGATTGATCACCGGTGAAGTTTACGGTGAAGGGCGCGGCTGCATATTGCAGATCTGAACTCATATTTACAACCGGATTTCTGTTGCCTCCATAATTTAATTTCTGCACTGCATCGCCGGCGAGGTCGATGATGTACAGACAGGAATCCTTCGGACATTCACTGATTTGAAGTATGGCCCCAAATCCTGTACTGAAATCTTCAACCTTGGTTACTTTATTGGTATACTGGATATGCATGTTTTTAATCCAGCTTCCCGAAAGATCAGCGAAGAACAGGGTATTTCTATACTGAGCGGGGTACTTGCTGTATGTATACCAACAGGCGGCGCTCGCGCAAAAACCACTGAATGGAGTTCCTTCAACGCCTGATTCCGGAGTGCCGATCAATTCGGGTGTGTAATTTACCGGACCGAATACAGGAACACGCGCAATGGGCGCAGAATGGTTCCAGTCTAATGAAGGCGGATAATGGGAAAACCGGTTTGGATTTCCGCTTACAATAGGTTGAGAAGGATCACAGGGATTATAAACCGTATGGTCATTATTGGTTACGGCATCTCTGATCAAATCTCTGAACCTGAAATATTGTTGGGTGCAACCACCAGTTCCGAATAAAGGATTAGGCTCGTCCTGGTTATAGGTATCCAGTGTGCTGTAACTTGTATTATCAGTCATGCCTTCCCATAATGGCCATCCCCCATTTTGACCGGGATTCTTAAAAACGCTTACTTCTTCCACATCACTCCAGCCAACATCACAAACAAAAATTTCCCCGATATCACCTGCGAGTGGATTTGTAGAGCCACTGTTTGGTTTGATATAAAATCTGTACGGGTTTCTGAAACCCATGGCCCATACGCGTGATTTAGCCGATCGCGGTTGTGCTGCATCGTAAAATGGATTACTGCTTATGCCATTACCCGTGGCAGGATCAAGACGCAAGATCTTTCCGTTATGGCTGTTTAACATCTGGCTGCGAAATGCACCAACATTTTCAGCTGGCCTGATGATTCCGTCTGCTAGTGCCTGCGTATAATAAGTGCCCGGAAAACTTCCGCTGTCCGTACCATCGTAACT
>JAEWDG010000129.1 GCA_023390215.1 Bacteroidota bacterium
AGCCGGCGCCTGGTTCCCGATTACCGGTAAAAAAAATCTGCGCATGCAGGAGATCGCCATGGAAAATAAACTTCCGGTGATTTACATCGTTGACAGCGCAGGCGTTTTCCTGCCGATGCAGGATGAAATATTTCCGGATAAAGAACATTTCGGCCGCATTTTTCGTAACAACGCAAAAATGAGTGCTATGGGCATCTCTCAGATTGCTGTTGTTACAGGACCTTGTGTTGCAGGCGGGGCTTATCTTCCCATCATGAGCGATGAAACCCTGATGGTTAATGGCAATGGCTCTATTTATCTCGCAGGGCCTTACCTGGTAAAAGCGGCAGTTGGGGAAGAGATTGATAATGAAACATTGGGTGGCGCGGTAACACATACAGAGATTTCAGGTATAGCAGATTATAAATTTGATACAGAGCAGGAATGCCTTGATCAGGTAAAAAAAATCATCTCTAAGCTTGGAGAAAATGAAAGAGCGGGATTTGACAGGATCAAATCAGAAAAACCCGAACGCCCGGTTTCAGATATTTACGGCATTATGAGTGAAGGAAATTCCAAACCTTATGATGTGGTCGAACTTATCAAATGTATCGTTGACAAAGAAAGTTTTGATGAGTTCAAAAAGGATTATGGTAAAACCATTGTTTGCGGTTATGCGCGTGTGGATGGATGGGCTGTGGGTATCGTGGCCAACCAAAGGCTTATTGTAAAAAATAAGAAAGGGGAGATGCAGATGGGCGGTGTGATCTATAATGATAGTGCCGATAAGGCCGCGCGTTTCATTCTGAATTGTAACCAAAAGAAGATCCCTCTGGTGTTTTTGCAGGATGTGACCGGTTTCATGGTTGGAAGCAGGAGCGAACATGCAGGAATAATAAAGGATGGCGCCAAACTGGTAAATGCAGTAGCAAATTCCATTGTGCCTAAGATCACGATAATAACAGGCAATTCTTACGGCGCCGGGAACTACGCGATGTGCGGGAAAGCGTACGATCCTCGGTTTATTTATGCATGGCCAACCGCAAGGATCGCAGTGATGGGCGGAGAACAGGCAGCTAAAACCATGCTGCAGATCCAGGTAGCTTCATTAAAAGCGCAGGGCAAAACTCCTTCAGCCGAGGAAGAACAACATATTTTAAAAACCATCACCGACGACTACAATCGCAAAACAGATTGTACTTATGCTGCCTCGCGGCTATGGGTAGACGAAATTATTGATCCGCGCGAAACAAGAAAACTGATCTCAGAGGCCATTCACGCAGCCGATCATGCACCTATCACAGCTTCGCTTCAAACAGGTGTTTTCCAGGTTTAATGGACCAGCCGATCATCATATACAGCGATGGAAGTTCCAGGGGTAATCCCGGGCCGGGCGGATATGGTGTGATCCTTATGTATGGTAATCATAGAAAAGAGCTTTCTAAAGGATACCGGCTCACAACCAATAACCGCATGGAATTGCTGGGTGTTATTGAAGGATTAAAATCAATTAAGTCTGCTGATAAACCCGTTGAAATATTTACTGACAGTCAGTACGTGGTGAAAGCGATAAATGAAGGCTGGTTACAGAAATGGCTGAGGACTGATTTCGCAGGAGGCAAAAAAAATAAAGACCTCTGGAAAACCTACGCCGCCCTGGCATCTAAGTTCAGGATCAGTTTTAAATGGGTAAAAGGCCATTCCACAAATCCCTACAACAACAGGTGCGATGAACTTGCTACTGCCGCGGCAGACGGGAAAGACCTTGATATCGACCAGGGCTATGAAGCCGAAGTGAATGGAAGAATGTTCTCCTGATTAACTTGCCAACTGGCGACCCGCAGCAACAGATCTGTACAGTTGATAAGCGCCGAATAAAACACCGGTATAAACCAGGTCTGCGATCAAAGAAGTTTTGAGAAATGGAAGGGCTGCTACATAGCATTGAACAAGGCCGTTCCCATCCTGTGGATAGGTATGATACACTGGATTATCGATCAGAAAGAAAGAAAGATTGGACAATACATAGAAGTTCAATGAAGAACTAACTGAAAAAACCGCCAGGTTAGGAACGCTGATTTTTTTCAGGTTGAAAGCAAACACAGTGATCAGGGCAAGAATACCATAACCAACCAACTGGCCCCAACCCCAGAATCCCGGTGCAATATGGAAAAGTTCAAACAGTATATCAGACATGAACATGGCCAGGATCGGCATCGCAAAAGCAAGTTTTCTGTTTGCTAAAACAGAACCAGAAAATAAGGCCATACCAATGATCGGGCTGAAATTATGCGGATACATAACCACTCTTGAAACCGCTGCTGTTAAAACCAGAAGTATCGCAACGATCATATTAGCAGAAATCTGTTTGTTCATGTGAAGCATTTCGGCAAAAATAAGGCTAAATTTTTTCTTCTTAAACTGAAAAGATTTCAAAATGAATCAAAGAATCCGTTGTTAGTTTTGGCGCTTGGCCAGGCATAACGAAATCGGGAGGAAGGGAGAGCAGATAGCGGCTATGCATCTGCGCTCATTGGGTTACGATATCCTTGAACAAAACTGGCGTTTCAAACGGTTCGAGATCGATATCCTTGCTTCAAAAGACGGAATGCTTCATGTTATAGAAGTGAAATCGCGCAGCACGGCGTTCGGTGGTTATCCTGAAGCTAATGTGACGGATAAAAAACTAGACTCGCTGATCGCTGCTTCTCAAATTTACCGTGAACAGCATCCTGAATGGAGCAGGATCCAGTTTGATGTGCTCTCTGTTCTGTTTACAGGCAATAAGACTGAATTATTTTTGATCGAAGATGTATTTATTTAGTGCCCCGGGATTCGAGGATAAACTTCATTTTTTCGATCATCTTAAACGTAGCGGGGCAATAGTCGATATTCTGTTTATGAACATGTGCATATTGTGTCCATCTTTTTTTTGACAGGTGGGGGAAGCCTGAACAATCGACCGGCCGGATTGCATAGATACTGCACTTGTTATCGGCAAGGTTAAGGAACTGGCAGGGTTGGTTTACATTAACGAAATCTCCATCCTGTTTTCTCAACCATTTTTTTCTGAATTGTTCCGGTGTTTCTCCGAAATGCGCTGAAATTCTTTTAATATCCTGCACCGTAAATGTTGGCGTCATCTTCTTGCAACAATTTGCGCAAGTTAAACAATCCACCTCTGCCCATACCTGCGGTTCAACAA
>JAEWDG010000192.1 GCA_023390215.1 Bacteroidota bacterium
ATATCATTTTTTAACGCGACCTCCAGAATCGATTGTCCTGGTTCAATTTGATCAAGCGTCACCGGAACCAGTCCCTACTGCTCAAAGTTGCACGTGATTTTATACATACTGCAAATTTCGGAGCTGCAAACCTACAGCAAATTACCATTTGGGGAAAATCTGAATTTGCTGAACTGTTTGATTATCATCGAAAAATACATACATTGCCTACCACTTTAATTTCCATATGCCCAGATCCTGTATTATATACATCGTTGCTATAAGCCTCATCTTTTGTTTGGACGCATGCAAGGAAAAAAAGCAGGAGTTGAAGCAGGACCCGGCCAGAATAATTTATAAGATAGATACAGCTAAAGAGACACCTTCTCCTGCGGCCCAGCGCCCGCCGATAATCAATATCACTGATACAGTTGCCAGCAGGGAAATCATCATTTTTGTAAAAGACAGCGCAAGAACCAGTGAACGCATTGGTGAGAAACTGGAAGCTATTTATAATAAGACCCTTCCGGAATTTTTTGAAAAAAACAACATCAGGAAAACAGGATCAAGAATAGCCTGGTTTAAAACAAGCAGTGCACCTTTTTATTTTGAAGCCGGTTTTCCGGTAGATAAAAAACCTAAAAAAACGGCAAAGAATATTTATGTACGGGAGATTGGGGGCGACAGCGTGGTAGTAGCGCATTTTTACGGTCCGTACCAGTTGAGTTACGAAGGTTATGGCGCGCTCAAAGACTGGCTGAAAAACAATCACAAGAAAGCGTCCGGCGCTCCCTATGAGATCTATGTTACTGCACCGGTCGACAGCACGGGCAAAGCCAGGGATCCTTACCGCGTGCAAACCGACATCGTGATGCCCCATCACTGATCAGGGATTCATGATGCTGTCTGTCAGTCTTGTGTATGTTGTTTTCAATTTCGGATAATTACTCAGTAAACGCAGGTGTTTCTCCAGTGTGAGTACATCTTTTCTTGCGGCCGGCCCTGTCTGCAATTTGGATGGCCTCAGGTATTTTAATCTCGAAGCAGTTTCAACGATGAGGGGATAAAGCAGATCGAAGTCTAATTTTTCTGCATCGCAGAATTGCGCGGCCATATCATACAGATGGTTACAGAAATTGCTGGTGAACACAGCAGCTACATGCAGCTTGGCCCTGTCCATATCTCCCATGATCTCCACTTTTTTTGAGAGCTTATAAGCAAACTGCCTTATCCTTTCTGAGTTTTCCGGACTGTTTCCTTCAACGATGAATGGTATTTCCGGAATTTCATTCATCTCTTTCCTGAGGCTTTGCAACGGGTATAACACGCCATAATGCTCGCTGGTTTCTTTCAATACATGCATCGGCACAGCTCCCGCAGTATGTACTATCATTTTTCCGGCAACCCTTATCCGGGCAGCTACTTCTTTCACCGCATTATCGGAAACAGCAATAATATAGAGATCTCCCTCAGTATCAGATACATTTTCAATAGGAATGAATGTAGAATACAATATTTCCGCAAGATTATTTCCCGAAGCTGCGCTTCTTCCGGCAACCGCCACAATATCGTGACCTTTCTGTTTGATCAGTTTTCCCAGTACAGTTGCCACATTTCCTGTTCCAATCAATATTATTCTCATTCCGATTAGTTTTAGGCCTCAATACATCAGGCCCCGCTTTCACATTAACTTTGAGCCGATGAATTTACAACAAAAGTTAGCTCTTACTTACTTGCGTTTAAAAATCAGGCTTCTGAGGCTTTTCAGCACCAAAGCAGCCGCGGCGGAGGCATTTAAAATTTTCTGTACTCCTTTTTCTTCTTCTGTGCGTAAACCTAAAGAAGCTTTTTCCGCTGCGGATCAGATAGAATTTGATTGGAACGGACTACACATTTATGGGTATGATGTGAACCGGACCGCTGAAAAAAAACTGTTACTGCTTCATGGTTTCTCTTCCAATTGCAACAATTTTGAGAAATATGTTGCACCTGCTGTTGCCAAAGGCTATCGTGTATTCGCATTTGATGCCCCGGCACATGGCAGAAGTAGTGGCAGGCAAACCAATGCACTTGAATATGCAGGTTTTATTACGGAACTGCATAAGAGATATGGCCCCTTCAATGCATTCATCTCTCATTCTTTTGGCGGATTGGCCTTGTGCCTGGCAATGGAAGAACTACCTCACGACGAAAAGACGAAAATGGTGTTGATCGCTCCGGCTACAGAAACCAGTTCTGCCATCGACGGTGCTTTCAGGACACTTAATATTCATGATCAGGAGATACGTCGTGAATTTGAATCACTCATATTCAGGATCAGCGGAAAAAAGGCAAACTGGTTTTCTGTAGGAAGAGCCATGCATCGCATAAGAGCTGAAGTTTTATGGATTCATGATGAAGACGATGACATAACGCCTGCAGCGGATGCACATGTTGTGGAAGCTGACGCGCATCCGAATATCCGTTTCATTTTTACCAGAAACCTCGGGCACAGAAAGATTTACCGTGACACGGAACAAATGGCCAATGTGATCGGTTTTATATAATAATATATTGTACCTAAATTTCTTCAACCTTCCATTTTTCAATTTTCTACTAATATTGCAAATGCCGGACGAGGGTTAAACATGGATTTTTCGGAAAATATCCACCCTTTTCCGGAGCTTATCCTATTAAAAATCATCAGGCCCGATTGAAAATCAGATGAACTTATGGCAAAGAATTTATTGATCGTTGAGTCTCCGGCAAAGGCAAAAACCATTGAAGGGATACTTGGAAAGGATTTTCAGGTGAAAAGTTGTTATGGGCATATCCGTGACCTGGAGAAGAATGATATGGGCATAGATATCAGTAATAATTTTCAACCGAAGTATATAGTTCCGGCTGAAAAAGAGCGGGTCGTGAAAGAATTGAAATCACTGGCCCAAAAATCTGATGAAGTATGGCTGGCATCGGATGAGGACCGTGAGGGAGAAAGCATTAGCTGGCACCTGGCAGAAGTGCTTAACCTCGATCCAAAGACAACCAAGCGCATCGTTTTCCACGAGATCACGAAGCCCGCAATAGAAAAAGCTGTAAGGTCTCCCCGTACAATAGACATGAACCTCGTGAATGCCCAACAGGCACGGCGCGTACTTGACCGGATCGTAGGTTTCGAACTCAGTCCCGTGCTCTGGCGGAAGATCGGACAACAGGGCGGATTGAGTGCAGGCCGGGTGCAAAGTGTTGCTGTAAAGCTGATCGCAGAAAAAGAAAGAGAGATCAATCAGTTTTCTGCCAGCAGCAGTTTTAAGGTTGAAGCTGAATTCACGGCAACGGACCTGAACAACCGTTCCGTAAACTTCAAAGCAGAAGGCGCAAAATTTAATGAGCAGGAATCTGCAGAGAAATTTCTTGAATCGTGCAAGGGAGCGCAGTATAGCGTTAAAGACATACAGGTAAGACCGGGTAAGCGCACTCCTGCACCGCCTTTCACTACCTCTACCCTTCAGCAGGAAGCCAGCCGCAAACTGGGTTATGGCGTGGCGAAGACCATGTTGCTCGCGCAAAGATTATATGAAAGCGGAAAGATCACGTATATGCGTACCGACAGTGTCAATCTCGGTGATACCGCCATGGATGGCATACGCAAGGTGATCAATGGTAATTTCGGCGACCGCTATCTGCAGGAAAGGAAATACAAAAATAAAAATGAATCTGCCCAGGAAGCGCACGAAGCTATTCGTCCAACTTATATGGAAAACAGTTCTGTGAATGATGCAGAACTGAACCGTTTGTACGAACTGATATGGAAACGTACCATTGCCAGCCAGATGGCCGATGCAGAGCTGGAAAAAACAACAGCGAAAATTGCCATCAGTACCAACAATGAGGAGCTCACAGCTTCGGGTGAAGTGATCAAGTTTGACGGATTTCTTAAACTTTATCTTGAAAGCACTGACGATGAGGAAAATGACCAGGATGGCGAAACCAGGCTTCCTAATCTCACCGTTGGCCAGCAACTGGCATTCCGTCAGATGACGGCAACGGAAAGATTTACCCGACAGCCGGCACGATACACTGAGGCTTCGCTTGTAAAAAAGCTGGAAGAACTGGGCATAGGTCGACCGAGCACATACGCGCCCACCATCTCCACGATTATGAAAAGAAATTACGTGGAGAAAAAAGATAAGGAAGCGGTAAAGAGGAATTTCAGGGTATTGAAGCTTGTAAACGATACCGTTAGCAGCGAGGTTCAGTCTGAAAATACCGGTGCGGAAAAACAAAAATTATTTCCAACGGATCTTGGACTGGTGGTAACCGATTTCCTGAACCAGCATTTCAATAAAGTGATGGATTATTCTTTCACGGCGAACATCGAAAAAGAGTTTGATGAGATCGCTGATGGAAGGATCGTTTGGAATAAAATGGTGAAGGATTTTTATACACCATTCCACAGCGGTGTGGAGCATACGCTTGAAACAGCGGAACGCGCAGTGGGTGAAAGGACGCTGGGCACTGATCCGGTAACAGGAAAACCTGTGACGGCAAGAATGGGCCGTTATGGTCCAATGGTTCAGTTGGGTGCCCAAACGGATGAGGAAAAACCCAGGTTTGCCAAATTGAAGGCTTCGCAAAGTATCGAAACCATTACCCTGGAAGAAGCCCTGGAATTGTTTAAGCTGCCTATGAGTTTAGGTGAGCATGAAGGCCTTGAAGTATCGGTAAACATCGGACGTTTTGGCCCTTATGTAAAATTCGGCGAACAATTCATTTCTATTCCGCGGGGTGAAGACCTATCGGATGTGGACTTACGCAGAGCTGTGGAAATAATCCAGGCTAAACAGATTGAAGATGCACCTGTTGGTTATTACCAGGAAAAGCCGGTGACGAAAGGTAAAGGAAGGTTCGGTCCCTTTATTAAGTGGAATGAGCTTTTCATAAACGTTCCGCGGGCTTACGATTTTGAGAATTTATCGCAGGTTGATCTGAATGAACTGATCGGTAAAAAAATAGAAAAAGAAGCGAACAGGTATATCCGCCAATGGCCGGAAGAAAAGATTTCCATCGAAAATGGAAGATGGGGTCCTTTCATACGTTTTGGAAAAAAAATGCTGAAGTTGCTTCCGGGTCCGAATGGAAAATACAGTCCGGAAGACCTCGCGATGATAGATGTTGAAGAGATCAAAAAAATGATTCTGGCACAGGATCCGAAAGCATTTGATAAAAAGGCTGCCACAAAAAAAGCAACTCCGAAAAAATCGGCTCCAAAAAAATCTGCTCCGAAAAAGAAAAGCTAATCCTCCAAAATGGTTATTCAGTTTCAATATACCATAACTAAAGAGGACTACATTAACTTCTATACCTACGTTTTCTGGGATGCGAAAGAAAACCGGAAAAAGCGTATTTATTATTATATCAGGCAACTGCTCCCCCTGGCGGTATTCGTATTTGCATTTTATTACACCGGATTGCTGGATCGCTCCGGAGGATTCATCTACATCGTGATCGGCTTGTTGGTTGTTACCTCACTTTTATCTTTTATGAATGTTCGGAGTAATGTGACCAGGTCGGCGGAGAAACTAACCGAAAATAAAGAGAACGCAAGTTTATTTGAAGAGAAATCCATTGAGATCAGCGAGAAGGGTATTATTCTGAAAAGCGCGCTGGTAGAAGGTTTTTATCGATGGCCTTCCATCATTCGTAAAACAGAAACCAGGGAATATTATTACTTGTATACCTCTGCGATCTATGCATTAATAATACCTAAAAGATGTTTCCCCTCTCCCACCGACCGAGCTAATTTTGATAAGCTGCTTGTTCAGCAGCTATCTTTCCAGGCCGATTTTGAATCATAGCATACGCGTTTTAACAATAATGCACGCCTGTGGAAAATAAAAAAAGATAACTTGAAATCCATGGTCTTATCTTGAACTTAAACCATGCAACTTGACTGAAAACACAGAAATAAAAGCATTACTTCAATTGATCGACGATCCGGATGAAGAAGTTTATCATACCGTAAGCGAAAAACTGGTGTCTTTTGGTAAAGAGATCATACCCAATCTTGAAAATCTTTGGGAAAGCATTACAAATGAAGATACTCAGGAACGGATTGAACTACTGATCCACCGGGTGCATCTCCGCGACCTTACCGAAGATTTTAGAAACTGGAGAGACAAAAAAGGAAATTTGCTGGAAGGAGCCATTCTTGTTGCCCGCTATCATTATCCGGATCTGCAGGCCACGACGGTTTTGCAGGAGATTGAAAAACTGCGGAGGAATATGTGGCTTGAATTGAACAATTACCTTACACCCATCGAGAAGATCAATGTACTCAACAGTATTTTTTATAATTATTACAAGCAGTCAGGGGTTGAGATAAGTTACGATTCACCTGATCCGTTCCTGATCAATAAAACCCTTGAAACCCGGAAGGGCAATTCCATAAGCAACGGTATAATCTTTACTGCATTATGCGAACTGCTTGACATCCCGGTCAGGCCAATAAACATTCCGCGTCAATTTATTCTTGCCTATTTCGACACACAGTATGCGACACTTAATCCTGTTGGGCACTCGTCTGAAAAAATAAATTTTTATGTGGATCCATTAGGCGGACAACTTTATTCGCACAAGGATATCGAGAACTATTTCAGAAAACTTTCAGTACCGCCGGTTTCATCTTATTTCCGGCCCCTCAGCGACCGACGTATTATTCAGTTTTTGTTGGAGGAACTCAGCAAATGTTTCGACAATGAAAGGAATTATTACAAAATGGATGAGCTGAGAATATTGAGTGAATTATTAGACGAACCTTATGTCGATCCCAATCCGGAAGCCTGATATCAGTTGGGCCGATTTTGAAAAACTTGATATCCGCGTAGGAACGGTTACAGATGCGAGGCCTTTTCCCGGCGCGAGAAAACCGGCTTATCAGTTGGAAATTGACCTGGGGCTGCTCGGAATCCTGCGCTCATCAGCACAGATCACCTCCCATTACAGACCTGAAGATCTTATTGGTAGGCAGGTGATTGTGCTCGTTAACCTTCCTAAAAAACAAATCGCCAATTTTTTCAGCGAATGCCTGGTAATGGGTATTTATGATGAATCCGGAGCTGTAATTTTGCTGGATCCCGATAAGGCTGCGCCAAATGGAGCCGTTATCGGTTAGCGGATGCATACTTTCATTTCAAATCTCGTTTATCATTCACCGTTAGGTGACATACTGATCTCGGCAAATGAGAAGTATATCACGCAGGTCCGGTTTGCGGATCAACATGAAATAATTCCTGATCAGCATCCTTCCTCCCTTACGCTGGCCTGCGCCCGGGAACTGAAGGCATATTTTGAAGGCACCTGTACCCAGTTTCAAACGCCGGTAAAACAGGAAGGCTCTGACTTTCAGCAGGCGGTTTGGGCAGAATTACATAAAATTCAGTTTGGAAAAACGGAGAATTATCTTGGCCTCAGCAAAAAGCTGGGTAACATCAAAGCCATCAGGGCAGTTGGATCTGCAAATGGTAAAAATAATATCGCGATCATTATCCCCTGTCACCGGGTAATCGGATCGGATGGTAGCCTGGTGGGATATGCCGGAGGGATGTGGCGAAAAAAATGGTTACTTGAACATGAGGCCAAACATGCTGGTGGTGTCCTGACGCTTTTTTAAAGGAACGAATTTTGTAACAACAAAGAATAAAAAATGATCTCCTGTTTTATCGTGCAGATCGCGGCCACCCTCAGTCTTTCGGTTTTATTAAGCTCCTGTTCTCAGGGAACTAACAAAGAGATCAACTCTGAGCAATCAAGGGCAGATTCGTCTGTTACACCCACATCATTATCCTCTAAATATGAACTTGATAAAATCAGGTTACCCAAAGGATTTTCCATTTCCGTTTTCGCTGAGGTACCTAACGCCCGTAGTATGTGCTTGTCTCCGGCAGGCGTTATTTATGCAGGGAATATGAGCGGCGGAAAAGTTTATGCATTGGTTGACGCCGATAAAGATGGGAAGGCAGACAAAGTTTATACAGTGGCAAAGGGCCTACATTCACCAAACGGCGTGGCATTCAAAGATGGTGCGCTATATATTGCCTGCATCTCAACGATATACCGGTTGGATAATATTGAAGCAGACCTCGGTAATCCTCCAAAGCCAATTGTGGTTTATGACAAGTTCCCCACGGAGGAACATCATGGATGGAAATTCATAGCATTTGGTCCCGACGGAAAATTATACGTTCCCGTGGGTGCACCCTGCAATATTTGTGATAACAAAAACCCGGTGTACGCATCTATCACGCGGATGAATGCAGATGGCAGCGGTTTTGAGATTTTTGCAAGAGGGATCCGCAATACAGTGGGATTTACCTGGCACCCGGATAATCGCCAATTATGGTTCACCGATAACGGAAGAGACAACCTTGGAAACGATCAGCCTGCGGATGAACTGAATCATGCATCTACTTCGGGTATGCATTTCGGTTATCCTTATTGTCATCAGGGTGATATTCCGGATCCTGAGTTTGGAAAAGGAAAAAATTGCAGCGATTATACCCCACCGGTACAAAAACTTGGGCCTCACGTTGCTGCTTTGGGGTTGAGGTTTTATACGGGTGATATGTTTCCGCAACGTTATAAAAAACAAATATTCATTGCTGAACATGGCTCCTGGAACCGTACTGAACCAATCGGCTACAGGATATCGTTAGTTGACCTCGACGAATCAGGAAACTCAAAAGGCTACAGTGTATTCGCTGATGGCTGGTTGCAACCCGGAGGAAAAGTACTGGGCAGACCTGTAGATGTTCAGGTATTACCGGATGGTTCTCTGCTCGTAAGTGATGATTATTCCGGCGTGATATACCGGATCACATATAAAGGTTAACCCCGCAGGTCGGCGCTGCCAAACGATAGCGGAAGGAGGAAACCTGCTTGTTCAATCAGGATTATTTTTCCCTGCATGCCACTCAGCAGCAACCTGATCGGTTGTTTCATTCTTTCTTCATATTCAGAAATATATTGACGGCACATGCCGCAGGGAGAAACCGGGGTTGAACTCTCCCCTTTCATATTATGATAAGCAATAGCCATCGTTCTAACCGGAATATTGGTGTGGATCATGGAAGCCGCTGCAAGCAAAGAGCGTTCTGCACAGATTCCCACGGGATATGACGCATTTTCCTGGTTCGTGCCTGAGATCTTTTCTCCGTTGTTTAACACAGCTACAGCGCCTACGTTGAATTCACTGTATGGTGCATACGCTTTGGCGGTGATCAGCCTGGCTTCTTCAACCAGAACACGATCTTCTTCCTGGAGATCTTCAATAGATTCAAAAACTTCGTATGCGAACTGGTAAGTTTCTTTTTTCATAACAACATTCGATAAAAAATCCCCGCTTCATTGCTGAAGTGAGGATGGATGAAAATACGATAAAAAGATCAAACTTTATTTTATTGACTGGAACAGCCGTTTCCAGCGCGGACCTTTTTCATAACTGAACCATATCAGCGAAGCTTTGCCCACAACATGATCTTCCGGTACAAATCCCCAATATCTGCTATCAAGCGAATTGTGACGGTTATCCCCCATCATAAAATAATAGTTCATCTTAAATGTATAAGTGGTTGCCGGTTGTCCGTTGATCAGCACCTGACCATTCGTTGTTTCGAGCTTATTTCCTTCATATACCGAAATACATCTGCCATATCGTATCAAATTATCAGGCGTCAAATCAATTGTAGCACCTTTTGCCGGAACGATCAGAGGACCATAATTATCTGCTGACCAACCTTTGTCTGCCGAGTAATAAGGAAAGGTCTGCGATTCAACGGGACGTATGAAATCTGTAATGCTGAAACCCGGAGGTAATTTTAGATTGGCTTTTTCTTCATTGGTAATATTGATCAGGTAACTGTTGGGGTTTGCGGGATCCTGTTGAAGATCACCCTGGTCTTCCCGTACCCATATACCCATACTGGCAATCATCTCGGCATCGAGCATTGTGTTTGGCGGAACTGTAAGTCGATACTGTCTTTCAGATTGCGGGAATAGTTCCTGTGGTTTATCGTTTACCATAACCCGGCCATTGATCACCTGGAGTTTATCCCCACCGGTTGCAACACACCGTTTGATGAAGTTTTCCCTTTTATCAACCGGCCTGGTTGCAATGATATCTCCGTAATCGTCCCATACCTTCTCCCGTCCTAATTGTCTTACGGCCTCATAATAGGTGATCTGGCTTCCGAATTTCGGTGCATTGATAAATGTATCATTCACCGGAAAATTAAATACCACTACATCGTTTCGTTTTACAGGACTGGCCAACCAACGGGTGTAAGGAATCTTTATCCATTCAACATAGGATTTTGCTTCCGTGCCCGGGATTGTATTATGCATGAACGGCAACGCCAGCGGTGTGTTTGGAATACGCGGGCCGTAACTGAACTTGCTGACGAAAAGAAAATCATTTACAAGCAGTGTTTTCTCCATCGACGGCGTTGGGATGGTATATGCCTCAAAAACAAAAGTGCGGATAATGGTAGCAGCTACTATGGCAAAGAAAGCTGCGTCTATCCATTCCCGTGTGCCTGATTTTTTATAATTATTTACAACCGCTTTTCCTGCATAGCGTTCGTTTGGGGAGTACCCGAGATAAGGAAAATAAATAAATGGTACCAGTACAGCGGCTGCGTGATGCAAAAAGTCGAACCGCCCAAAATGTTCAACGAATTTTATGCAGATCCAGATAGTAACGAATTGGCCTGCAATGGGAATGAACTGAAGAAAGAACCAGACCTTATTCAATTCCATCTTCTGTACCATGCACCAGGTATTATAGAAAGGCACCAATGCTTTCCAGGGTTCAATACCGGCTTTCCGGAACATACCATACATGCCTATGTGCCAGCCCAGGGCGCCGACAATAAAGATCAACCAGCCTATGCTCATTTGTTGTAGAGTTTTGCCCGCCAAAAATAAGGCTAAGGGCTTGAACCGCATTCTAAGTTGTATAAAGATCGGCGCCGGAGAGGCAATAATGTCAGAAATCCTCACCAGAATTTAATATAGATTCACCTAAACCCGCATTTGAACGGGGTTTCCATCGAAAAACGGAATTGTTAGCCTGGCGTTAAAAAAGTGTTTTTACTGAGGAAAGACTAACAGGTAGAAATACCCGAAGTTTTTGAAAAACCCCGCTGTATGAATTTTTAATATAAAGGATTGTTAAATTAGGTAATCATTAACCTAAACCATTCATTATGCTTAAAAAACTTCATCCCAGGTGGCTGGTGTTTCTTGTGATTTTAGGATTAACCAGTTTGCAACTACACGCACAGAATTTCAGGCTTAAAAATCAAATGTTGCCTAAAGATGCGCGGGCATTGGCCACTAAAGCTTTGCCTGCTGTACTACAGTGGATCGAACCGGAAGACTTGTCTTTGTACGGATTTTCTGCTACCGACGATTTTAGCAAGATCGTTGTGGGCCGTCCATTTCTCCTGAGTTCGGTAAATGAAATTCAGGTTTCAAACGAATTGCAGAGAAAATCGGGCATCGAATCGTCTTCGATGATGTTACCGCTTATTCTGGACGGTAAGGTGCGATGCTTTATCTATATCTCTAATGAAGCCGGCGGCTGGAAAGCTGTTGGAATTGGAGGAAACGGGTATATAAAGAACCACGAAAAACTGTTTAGTACGGCAGATGATAACCTCAGTGTAATTGTTGCGGCACACAACCTCAATGAAGAGTTTATCATTGAGAGCAATCAGGAGGGAACAATTTACCGGCCGTTATTTCATGCAAATGCGGCTGTTTCAAAAAAGAGTTATGGCCTTGCAGAAGTAATCAGTTTAGAGAACGCCGCACCCAAACAGATCGAACATTAATTCACCTATTTAAATTTCTGAAATGAAAAGAATATCAACGATAATTTTTCTTACAGTATTTATATCTGCCGTAACAGAAACAAAAGCGCAAACCCCAACCGGCAATTATGTTCCTTATTATCATCAGGAGCAAACAAACTGGTGTTGGGCTGCCTGCGGTGAAATGCTTTATTGGGCATATCACTCAGGTACCATCTCCCAATGTAGTTTTGTGGCGAAATCAAGAGACCAGGAAAATAATTCCCTGTTCGATTGCGGGAACCTGTCTTCCAGTTCTTCAAGTCCCTGTACCTCACCCGGCACTTTTAACAGTCCGCAAAGCTTATACGGGTGCAACGGATCGGTAGAAGCGGTGTTCGACGCATACAGTGTTGCTTCAACTGGATACGACCATGCATTTTCTACTTCTGAATTGAATACTGCCATGAGTGCAAGAAAGATGTGCATCGCACGATGGGGTTGGAATGGCGGGGGAGGTCATTTTCTTGTAGTCAACCGTTACAAGAGTGGAAATG
>JAEWDG010000232.1 GCA_023390215.1 Bacteroidota bacterium
TGTAAAACCTGCAGACCAAAAAGCAAAATCTTCCGGATGGGGAAATAAAAATAAGAAGACGAAGGACAAAAAAACGCCGGCAACCCAGGAGAAGGAGCCTGTACAGGTTGAACCGGTTCCGGATCCACAGACAACTCCAGCACCAAATAACCCCGAAGTTCAGGAACAAAGACCTTCTGAAACATCCCAGGGTTCAACAAACACTACACCGGAGAACAGCAATGGCAATTAAATAATTCATTTACTGTTCAGGAAAAATCAGGACGTTATCGCAACCCAAAGGGAAATAATTAGTTAAGTGCTCCCGGCCTCCTGAGCCAGATAATAAAAAACCCCGTTCTAAGAACGGGGCGGGCAAATTCGTTTTGGTAAATTATACTTTAAAATGAGCAAAAGCTTTGTTCGCTTCAGCCATACGGTGGGTATCTTCTTTCTTTTTGAAAGCAGCACCTTCACCTTTACTTGCTGCTACGATCTCGTTTGCCAGTTTATCAGCCATGCTGCGGCCGTTTCGATCGCGGCTGTAACGCACCATCCATTTTATGCTTAAAGAGATTTTTCTATCGGGACGAACTTCAGAAGGGATCTGGAAGGTAGCACCACCAATACGACGGCTACGTACTTCCACGCCTGGGGTAATGTTAGACAAAGCTTTTCTCCAGACCTCATATCCGTCTTCACCTGTTTGCTTAGCAACTTTTTCCAACGCATTATAGAAAATATCGTATGCTGTGCTTTTCTTTCCTTCCCACATCATATTATTCACGAAACGCGTAACGAGCGTATCGTTAAATTTAGGGTCTGGAGCCAGGGGAATTTTTTTCGGTTGTGACTTACGCATTGTAACTAAGAATATTTTGTGCGATTATTTTTTTGCTCTTTTGGTACCGTATTTACTACGACTTTGTTTTCTGTCTTTTACTCCGGCAGTATCAAGGCTACCGCGAACGATGTGGTAACGTACACCCGGAAGATCTTTTACCCTTCCGCCGCGGATCAGTACAATAGAGTGTTCCTGCAGATTGTGACCTTCACCCGGTATATATGCGATCACCTCAACTTTATTAGTAAGACGAACCTTGGCAACTTTACGAAGCGCTGAGTTCGGCTTTTTAGGAGTGGTAGTGTACACCCTTGTACAAACACCGCGGCGCTGCGGACAACTGTCCAAAGCCCTCGACTTACTTTTTGCCCTGATGATTTCTCTACCTTTTCTTACTAATTGTTGTATTGTTGGCATTACGTACCTTTTAAATTTCGGACGGCAAAGGTAGGGGAAATTTCCAGATGGAAAAATAAAATTTAGAAAGATTTACCCGCCTTTTACCGCATTTTTAGCCTCTTTTAGATTTTGAACATCCAGCCGTGGTTGTCTGCGGTCAGCCCATAACGAATGTCATTCAGTTTCTTCTTAACCATCGGCGCAGTTTTCCATTTTTCAACATCGAACTTCATCTCGTAGTCCTTGTATTTCAATTCTTTAATCAGTGAAATGGTTGCAGCGGTTCCTGTTCCGAATACTTCATATAGCAAACCGGCTTTATGTGCGTCGATAATATCGTCGATTGATATCTGCCTTTCCTCCACATTGAAGCCCATTTCTTTCAGCATTACGATCACGCTGTCCCGGGTAACGCCAGCCAGTATGGTTCCATTTTCGAGACCAGGCGTAACCGCGGTATTCCCGATGATAAAGAACACGTTCATAGTGCCGCATTCCTGCACGTACTTATGTTCAAAAGCATCTGTCCAAAGTACCTGATCATATCCCTTTTTCTTCGCTTCCGCCGTGGCAAACATGGAAGCTCCATAGTTACCTGCAGCTTTCGCATATCCTATTCCGCCGGGTGCCGCCCGTGTAAAATGCTCTTCTACATAAATACGCATGGGGGTCGCATAGTATGGTCCGGTTGGACTAAGGATGATCATGAATTTATATTTCTCACTGGGTCGAACACCGATCATTTCGTCGGTACTGAACATGAAAGGGCGGATATATAATGAATGATCTTCTTTAGCAGGGATCCAATTCTTATCAAGGTTTATCAGGGCCTTCATTCCTTCCATGAAGATCTCTTCAGGCACTTCAGGCATCTGCATACGCACCGCACTCTGGTTGAAGCGGAGGAAATTATCATAGGGGCGGAAAACAAAAGCTTCCCCTTTCGGATCTTTATAGGCCTTAACCCCTTCAAATATAGCCTGTCCATAATGTAAAGCGGCCACGGAAGGTTGAAGAAGTAATGGCTGATAGGGTTTGATCTCAACGGTTTTCCATTCTCCATTCTCAAAATCCACTTCCAGCATATGATCTGTAAAATATTTACCGAAAGGAATATTCTCCAGATTTATGTCCTTCAGTTTGGATTGTTTAACCTTGCTTATATGGAAGTCTGAAGCTGCAATCATTATTCTTAATTTTACGGCAAAGAAACAAAAAAAATCAGGGGGAGCACCAGCAGCCAAAATGAGTTTAGACAATTTTCAACTGAATGGATTTCTTATCAGGGAATTATACAAAGATTCGCTGGTTGTGATGGAAGATCACGAAAATGATGGTCCCGTACAGAACCAATTAGCCATTAAATCATTGGGAAATAACTACCGGCATGTGCTTCTGCTGGTGAACAACCCTGCCCAACCTTTTTTGGATGATGCAGATCTTGATTTTACAGGTAAATGGTTAGGCGCGATAGGTCATTCCCTTGCAGATGTCGCTATTGTAAATTTGGCTAATGTGAACCAATCCTTCCAGGAATGGTGCCCCGGGTTTTCACCCAAAACAGTGTTGGTCTTTGGATCTGGAAGTGAAGTCTTGGGTTTACCCCTTCAGTTCCCTCCCTACCAGGTACAACATTTTAACGGAGTGAATTATCTGGTTTCAGACCCGTTAGATAAAATCGCTTCGGATGCTTCCCTCAAAAAACAATTTTGGGCCTGCCTAAAAACAGCTTTCAGTTTATAAATATGAGAGAACTGATCTTTGCCACCAACAACCAGCATAAGGTTCGTGAAGTGCAATCCATGCTCGATGAAAGCTGGAAACTAAAGACTTTAAAAGATGCGGGAATCGAAACCGATATCCCGGAGCCTTATGACACGCTGGAGCAGAATGCTATGGCGAAATCAAGATTTATCTATGGGTTAAACTACGAAAACTGCTTTAGTGAAGACACAGGTTTGGAGGTCACTGCGCTCGATAATGCACCGGGTGTGTACAGCGCAAGGTATGCCGGAGTACATGGAAACGACAAGGCCAATATCGAAAAATTGCTTAGAGAATTATCCGGCCGAAACGATCGCCAGGCAAGATTCAGGACGGTGATCTCATTGATACTGGATGGGAAAGAATATCAGTTTGAAGGAATCTGCGACGGGAAAATCGCGGAGGCAGCCAAAGGTGAGAACGGATTTGGTTATGACCCAGTTTTTATTCCGGATGGCGCTGATCAAACATTCGCGGAAATGGACGTGACAGAAAAAAATAAATTTAGTCACAGGAAAAAAGCGGTGTCACAATTACTGGATTTTTTAAGGAGGTATCATGGCAAGAATTAAAATAGAGGTTCCTGATCAAAGATTAGCAGAGATTCATATCCCGGTTCGCATTACGGATATGAATTATGGCAATCATGTTGGCAATGACGCTGTGGTTTCTATCATCCATGAAGCAAGGGTGCAGTTTTTAAAAAAAGGTGGATTTACGGAATTGAATATCGGCGGACCGGGTTTAATTATGGCCGATCTCGCAGTTGAATATCTGCGCGAATTATTTTACGGTGATCAACTGATCATCAGCATGGCAGTTGCAGAAATCACCCGGTTAAGTTTCGAATTATATTACGAAATAAAAGCTCAGAGAGAACAAGATATTTTTATTGCTGCAAAAGCAAAAACCACAATGGTTTGTTATGATTACCCGGCTGGAAAACTAACCCCGGTTCCTGATACTTTTAAAAAATTTCTTGCCCAGGTTTAGGTTTCTGCGTTTACCCTTAGACGTGAATATCCTTTATCAAGGGCTCCCAACATTCCATAACTATCAACAAATGCCTGTATAATTGGTTTTAGCAAGCAGCTGGCATTGTTAGGCTTTCAATTGTAATTTATTGGTTCCAGATCTTCCAATTCAATTCCGCCTGTAGCTCCAGCATCTGCATGCCGTTTTTTATAAGCGCACCCTTCTCTTTTGCGAATTTCAAAAAAAGGGTTTCTTCCGGACGGTAAATGAGATCGTAACATATATGATCAGGCGTAATAAACTGAAACGGAATAGCAGGCATCTGATTTTCACGGGGGTACATACCAACCGGGGAACAATTAATGATGATCTTATGGGCCCCCATTATTTGTTCATTCAGATCCATATACCCTAAAGATCCTTTTGACGGATAACGAGAAACAACATGAAAGCTTAAACCTGCTTTGTTAAGCGCGAACTGTACAGCTTTGGATCCTCCTCCACTTCCCAAAATCAAAGCGCTTTTGTGCTGAGGTTTTAACAGCGGCTGAAGCGAATCAAAAAAGCCTTTCCAATCTGTATTGAATCCTGTCAGTTTTCCATTTTTGAACCGGATACAGTTTACAGCTCCTATGGACTTTGCATTATCATCAAGTTCATCAAGAAAAGGTATCACTTCCTGTTTATAAGGAATGGTTACCGCGAGGCCCTGAATACGCTTATCCGTTTCCGTTAGTAAGGGAAATTCGTGGATGGAAGCAAGCGGAAATAAATGAAACTCCGCGTCTGTAATTCCCTCACGCCTGAATTTGGATTCAAAATATCGCGGAGAAAATGAATGTTCCAGCGGAAAGCCAATGAGCCCGAATATCCGCATATCAATTCTCTTATTTGTCGAGATAAAGTGTAAATGTATCTCCTCTAAGTCCGATTCGCATAGCCTCCAGCGCGATCACTTCGTTGGGGGCGATATTACCGAGGTTTACATTACAACCGAGCAGTTCAAGGAAATATAGTTGCTGTGCTTTCTGTGGAGCTTCCCAAATAATTTTTTCTCCGGGGATCTGGGTAAGGATTTCCTGAACCAATCCCTCCCTTACTTCACCGCTCCCGCGGTAAATTCCTACGTTACCCGCCTCACGTGCTTCTGCAATCACATAAGAAGAACCTGCACTCAGTTCTGCTTTCATCAGTTCAATCCATTTGTATGGAGGTATGATATGGGTAGCGTCTTTGGAACCCACCTCGCTCAGCACGATTCCATATTTGGTCAGCTTCTCAATATAACCGCATTTTTCGGCGTGCGGTATAGTGATCGAGCCGTCACTCACTTCCATGTAGCTCACCCCGTAATCGCGGCAAACATTAATATAATCATCAAACTGGTTTCGGATCAGGAAAGCCTCAAACAGGGTTCCCCCGAAATAAATGGGCATATCGTAAGAGCGGTACACTTCCAGTTTCTCTCTGAGGTTCGGCGTAACGAAGGCAGTTCCAAATCCCAGTTTTACCACATCTACATGAGGCGAGGCTGCGCTCATAAAATTCTTAACTTCTTCGATACTAAGCCCTTTATCCATCACCATAGTGATGCCACTGGTGCGGGGCTTGATATTGCGCTGGGGAATTTGGGTAAGGGGAAAATTCATTAAGCAGTTTTTGAGGGTGCAAAGATACCCCAACAATAATTAATATGTAAAACCTACACGACCTACCGGGATTTTTTCTTCTTGTATCTGGCTATGAGTTCCACGATTTGCTGATGCTGCAAAAAGGATGGATTAAGCTCCAGGAAATATTTTATCAGTTTCGGATTGATATTCATTCCCCGCTCCAGGGTAACTAAAGACTCGCGGGATTTGCCAAGCGCTATCTGGAAGGCAGCCTGATAGAAAATAAAGACCGGCTTTTTTTCCAGGTGTTCCATTGCAAAACTGGCATATTGTAATCCATCATCATACATTCCGCCCTTATATAAACATTTCAACAATTCCATCCACGCCTTACTGTTTTTTGGTCTTACCCTTACAACCACTCCAAGGTATGTGATGGCTTCCTCTATATTACCGGTTGCCATAAAACATCTTCCCATGGCGAGGTTATATTCAGGCTGCATCCTGTGTGCTTTTAAGGCCAGTTCCAGTACTTTGATCGCCTGCGTCCAGTTTTCCTCATTCATATATGTGGAGGCGATCTTAAACTGCATTTGGCTGTCTTCCGGATCGAGGTGGCTTGCTTTTTTATAATGAAACCTTGCCTGGGCAAAGTTCTCCATTTTTTCATAGCAATGTCCCAAAGCTTCATAGATAACGGTTTCGGGCATAGCCAGTTCCAGCACTTTCTCCAACACTTCTATGGCTTCCTTGTACTTACGGAGACGAATAAACGCATCTCCCATATTCCGGTACGCGAAATCGAATTTTTCATCTATCGCCACTGCATACTGGTACGCATCAACGGCTTTCTCATATAGCTTTATGCCCTGGTAGGCAGCACCGAGATTAAACCATGCAAGTTCGCAATACGGCGACTCTTCGATAATCTGCTGATGAAGGCGGATACTTTCCTCGTTTCTTCCTGTGAAATCTGTCCAGAAACAGATTTTGTACAATGCTTCTTCGTTACAGGGATCTATTTCAAGGATCATTTTCAGGCAATCGAAAACCTTTTCAAAATTTTCATAATCGTCATATACATCGGCCAGTTCGAACAGCAGATCAAGTTTTTCATCCCCGTCGAAATTTACCAGTGCATCCTCCAGAAGCGATACGGCCTTCTCCTGCATATCCAGTGCGAGGTAGGCATCGGTACGGAGA
Source organism: Bacteroidota bacterium (assembly GCA_023390215.1). Lineage (GTDB taxonomy): Bacteria > Bacteroidota > Bacteroidia > Chitinophagales > Chitinophagaceae > Ferruginibacter. The sequence continues at coordinate 6,778 of JAEWDG010000232.1, forward strand.
ATATAGAGATTAATATCGCGGCTATCATACAACTCAGCCTGATTGAGGAATTCCAGCGCTTCCTGGTAACGGCGAAGAGAAATCAGCAAATCCGCCTTTCGAATCATCATAGATGAGGAATACGGAAACTGTCCAAGCGCAAAGTCTGCGGCTTCAAGTGCAAGGTTAAATTGTTCCTTGT
>JAEWDG010000237.1 GCA_023390215.1 Bacteroidota bacterium
GGTGACAATAAATTAAGTCCGGATTTTTCTGATTTCGTAAATAAACCAGATCCGAAACCGGTGTTCCCGCACCCAGATACCAGACCTTCAAACCCCGGCTTTTAAAAATGTAATGCATGAATAGGAGTCCGAGTTCATGGTACTCAGCTTCCGGCAAAAACATTACGACGCTTTTTTCAGATTTCCGGAAAGGATCGGCATTTTCTATACCCACGATCAATTTCTGGCGAATGATATTTGAAACCAGATGTTCCTGCCCCGGCTGTATATGGTTGGTTTGCCAGAGTATGCCGATTTTCTGAAGAAAAGGGAAGATGCACTGATGGATCGCTTTTTCGATGCCGCGGGCGCGAATTTGCTGATCGATCGCTTCCTCGAAAGCCTGCATATCGAGATCGACCATAAATTTAATCAGGTCGTGCAGAATTTTTTCCTGCCGGGCTTCTACCTGGTTAAGTGAAAGAATGCGTTCATTAATTTCCGCATCCTGCATCCGGTCAATATGTGATATCTTATACCCGTAGCGGTTGAGCAGGGCGATATTGAGTACTTTCTTAAGCTCCTCACCGGTGTAATACCTGATATTGGTGTAACTCCTGGCGGGCTTCAACAAATGATATCGTTGTTCCCATATCCGCAGTGTATGTGCTTTGATCCCGGAAAGCTGTTCCAGGTCTCTGATCGTATAAGAAGCCATGGTAGTTATTTGCTGGTTAATCAAAAACAGTGCAAATATTTCTAATACTAAGGTACGAGGTTATCGGGGCGGGAGGGTAGGTCGGGGAAGACTTTTTCTACAAGATTGGATGAGGGCGCAAATATTGAAGTGGCGGTAAGAAACACTATAGCCACATCGGTGGAAAAAGATGCTTTGCTTTGGTACCACATCTCCAGTTCTGCCTTATATGGATAGATGGATGCATAGGTGGCCTTCGCATCCCTGGCTTCTGAAAGCATTTTTTCTTCATCACGGAAAACAATAGACGCAATTCCGGTGATACCGGGTCGCGACTGGTATATCACGCGCTGAACCTGTGGCGAATAGAGTTTGAAACTGATTTCCATCAGCGGCCTTGGGCCCACAATACTCATATCACCTTTTAATACGTTAATGATCTGCGGAAGTTCATTCATCTTTGACCTGCGGAGGAATTTCCCCACGGGTGTTACGCGCGGATCATTCCTGAGTGTAATCTCACCTGTGCCGATGTTCGGACTATTTTTCAGCATGGTGGCGAACTTCCAGATATCAAAAGCTTTATTCTTATAACCTATTCTTTTCTGACGGTAAAAAACTTCATGCTCACCGGTAAGTTTCAGCAGAATTATAATGAGAATGAAAAGTGGAGATAGAAGGATGAGGGCGAAACCGGCAATGAGGATATCCATTGTTCTTTTCAGGAATAAATAACCGGTCCGGGCTGAAGCGGCCTCTCCGTTTGAAACAACGGGGCGCAATGGAGCCGTCTTTATCACCTGTATTTTCTCGGTTTCAACCATTTTAGTAGGCGGATTTTATGGTTTTTACGACCATTTCCATTTCCTGGTCGGTGATATTGGTAGAACAGGGAATGCTTAGACAATGTTTATATACAAAGTCGGAGCAATCATTAACGTGAAAATAGGTATTATCCCTGAACATTTGCAATTGATTCATTGGAACCCAAAACGGTCTGCTTTGAAGTTTATTTTCGTTTAACCGGTTCAGCAGTTCTCTTTGTTTGGCGGTTTTTATGGTTGGCATCCACCAATTGGGATTCACATCCCCGCTCACTTTCTGAAAACTTATGTCGCCCACATTTTCGAGCGCATCTTTATAATAGGCGATGATCTCTTTTTTTCTGCTGATAAAATCCGGTAGCTGTTCCATCTGTGCAACGCCCATCGCAGCTGCCATATTCACCAATCGATAATTGTACCCGATTTCATCATGAATATATTCGAAACTATCACTTTTTGCCTGGGTAGTAAGATGCTTGGCATGTTTTGCCAGCGCTTCATCATTTGTTACGATCATGCCACCGCCACCGGTAGTGATGATCTTGTTGCCATTATAACTAAAGGTTCCCAGCAAGCCAAAACTACCTGCATGCCTGCCTTTGTAATAGCTACCTAACGCTTCAGTGCTGTCTTCTATTACAATCAGGTGGAATTTTTCTGCCAGATCGCCCAATTTTTCCATATCGCACATATTGCCCAGTACATGCACAGGCATTATGGCAGGGATACGTTTTCCATCTTTTTTATAAAATGTTTGTCCATCCCTCTGTTCAGTCTCTTCAACAAGAAATTTTTCAAGCAGGTTAAGGTCCATCTGCCAGGTATCCGGATCCGTATCCATAAGAATGGGTTCAGCGCCGGTATATTTAATGGAATTACAGGTGGCAATAAATGTGATGTTGGGTGCGATCACATAATCCTTTTTGCCAATGTTCTGAAGTATAAGAGCGATGTGAAGGGCGGTGGTACCACTGCTGGTGGCAACGGCATAACGGGTGCCCGCGAATTCGGCAGTCATTTTTTCAAACTTGTCCACATAGGAACCCACACTGCTAACCCAGCCTGTGTCGAGGCATTCCTTTACATATTTCCATTCATTGCCGCTGATGTTGGGGCCCGATAATAAAACCATGTATTGACTCTTGCCGGTTTTCGGTAATCGGTGCCAAAGATAAGCAGATAGGGATTATCAGATGTTTCTGAATTTTTGTTCGAAGGCGTCTTTTACAATACCGGTTCTGAGGAGGTTATAAATTTCTTTCACGCCCTGGGGAACAGTTTTAGTGATGGTATATCCTAGTTCATTTTTGATCTTATCGAAATTCACCCGGTAATCGCGTGGATCTTCAGAGCTTTCCACATAGTTTACCGTAACATTAGGCACTACTTTACACACTTCTCCGATGATCATTCCCTTGTTGTAGTTTTCTTCGGTACTGCCTACGTTAAATACGTTTGCCCTTACTTTTTCTTCCGGAGATTCCATTACCAGTACCACCGCTCTTGCGAGGTCTTCCACATGACAATAAGGTCTCCAGAACTGAGGTCCCCAGATTTCCTGTTCACCATGTATGGCGGCATTGCGCGTAAACTCGTTAACGGTAAGGTCGAAACGAATACGCGGAGAGAAACCATAAACGGTGCTGAAACGGAGGGAAGTGGAACACATGAGGCTGTTCTTTTTTTCTTCGAGCAAAAATTTTTCAAATTTCACTTTCAGCTCAGCATATAATGATACAGGGTTAAGCGGTGAATCTTCTGTAACAAAAGAATCAGGATCGGGCATTTTGCCATAATTACTGCAGGTGCTTGCAAAAACGAATTTTTTCACTCCGGCTTTTTCGGCTGCTTCGAATAACGCTACACTGGCATCCCAGTTAACTTCTTTGGCTTCTTCGCTGAATTTTTTACAGGCAGGGTCACCTACAATAGCGGCCAGGTGAGCGATCGCATCGATTCCTTCAAGGGCTTTGCTCACATCTTCCGCATTTCTTATATCCCCGCGCATAAATTCAAAATTTGGATTGAGCATTACGTCATACAATGCATCGCCGCCAAATTTGAGGCTGTCGATCACACGAACAGTATATCCTTTATTCAACAATTGCCTAACCAGCACGGACCCGATATATCCCGCACCTCCTGTCACCAATACCTTCATACCTTCTTTTTTACTTTAAAATTATTTACGGCCTCAAAAATACGCGCTTCCGCAGCCTGAGGAAATGCAATTTGCTCATCTGCGCGTTCAAAAACAAACTGATCTTTCAACATAGGATTTACGATAGCCTCTTCTTCTGAAAACTGAAGCATCCAGCAATCGTAATGATTTATTATCTCCCTGCAATCTTCCCTCAATTCATAGGGGATCACATCAATCGAACGCATGACCAGTTCGTAAACTTTCTGGTTGTATTTCCGGATATTCAGTGCGTGGAGATAGATCCTGTTGTTTTTGTATTTTGAATAGGCGAGAATCGAAAGCTTCATCAAAAACTCAAGTTCGAGCAGAAAAGCTTCCTGTTCATCTTCTTTATTTCTTATCATCGATCAGCTTGAAAATGTTGTTGCCTACCTGCATGAAGGCCCAGTGCTTTACAAAATTGGTAGCTTTTATCCTGCGGTTGATCTCGTTAATATCCATATCCGGGGTGATGCGGCAGAGTTTGTTCAGTTCTTTGCGAAGGAAAGGTTTGCGTGTCCAGTGTTCGGGACTTTGAGGAACGGGGTTTCCCTGGATGATATAATCGAACACTTCGAAGAACTGATCCAGGATCATGGCATAACAGCGCTGTGTGATCGAATATACAGTGTCGGCGGTGTAAACAGGAAATCTTTTTACGGAGATGATCCTGCCTGTATCCACTTTAGCCAGCATATGGTGGCAGGTAACGCCATATTCTTTTACGCCATCATATACCGCGAAGTTTGTGCAACCGATGCCTGGATATTCAGGCGGACCGGGATGGAAATTAATAGCCATCATAGTTGCCCGGTCTAAAACTTCCTGGGGAATGATCCATTGAGATAAATAGGAAACAATGATATCGCCCTTCCAGTCTTTGGCCGATTGCGGAAAATCTTCGCCCCGCTTACCATAAATCGTCAGGGTTTCAGGGAAATGAAGACTTACATAATCTCCGGCGTGTTTCGAATATGGATCATCGGCTTTACCGATGAACAGTATTTTAAGTTTAGATGGTGCGGGAACTTCAGGTACCGCAGCCTGCTGCAGTTCCTTATTTTGCGCGGCTTTCGCCGTCATATCCTTTGATGGATTCCCAACCACACAGGAATTATCAGGAATGTCTTTTATGACCACGGCTCCTGCGCCGATAACGCAGTTTTTACCGATTTTCAAACCCTGTCTTATCACAGAATTGGCGCCTACAAAACTTCCTTCACCAACGGTTACATTCCCGCAGAGAACCGTACCGGGGCCAACATGAACAAAATCGCCGACCACACATTCGTGCTCGATAATAGATCCCGTATTACAGATCACCCCGTTACCAATTTTCGCCAGCGCGTTGATAGATACGTGTGCGCTGATCATCACCCCATGTTCGGCGATCTTTGCAGAGGAATCTATTTCTGCTGAAGGGTGGATCGCATTTACGGGAAATATCCCATGCGCGGCGGCTTTTTCAAAAATGAGCCTGCGGGTAGCATTGTTTCCAACGGCTATAAAAAAACCTTCTTTCCGGAGGGCATTCAGAGCGGAAGGAGATTCATCGCTGCCGAGGTATTGAAGATTAAAAGGGTTGTAGGCTTTTTCTTCCAGCTCAAAATAACCGGAAACTTTTTTCCCCAATGCCTCAAAAATGCCATGCACTACATATGAGTGACCGGAATAGCCGATTAAGATCATAGATTAAGATCGTTTACTTACGGGCTATACTTGCCCAACCTCCACCAATAGGTATCAGTTCGAGTTTTGAGGAAGCGATGCCAGCTTTGGTATGAAGGTCTCTGATATCCTGTTCAGAGTAGTGAAACAACGGGCAGGTGTACCGGTAGCGGCGGAGTGCCATCCGAACGCCGTTCTCCGGCCAGGATGCCATAAAACTATGTTTTGTACGGTCTGCCATGATTTGCAGCAGTTTGGCCGCATCTTCCACATAATCGAAAACACCAAGTGCGTACGCATAATCAAAGGTTCTTCCCTTGAAATCGTAGTTGAGAATATCACCCAGTACAAATTCGCACTTATCGGCTACGCCTTCATCCTTTACGGTTTGGTTGGCATAATCGATCATATGCTGCGCGAAGTCAATCCCGAAAACATGGGAAGCCCCTGCGTTTTTGATCAATGATACACTGTTCACACCCGGACCCGATCCAACGTCTAAAACCGTGGCATTGGGAATTTCCTTGCAGGCCTTAACGGCAATTGCCTGGCGTTCATAGACCCCTTTCCTGAAAATTCTGTCGAAAGTAGATGGTTTCTTGTAATAGTTTCCGAAGAGCTCACTTCTTGCATCCCAGTAGCTCTGTACTGTTTCTGTTGGCTTTGACATGATTTGCTTTTTCAAGACAGGTGATAAACCTGTGTTCCTGTAAGAGGGACCTCATTTTTGCGCGGATTGAGTCGCGGAAGAGGTTCCATCGCAAATTTAGGGTAAGAACCTTTAATCTCGAGTAGGAAGCCGATTTAGGGTAGTTTGCCCTTACATCCAGGGCCTGGTCATCAAACTCGTAAGGATGCATATAGATCATCGCATCCATTTGTTTTTTGCTGAGGTCGCGGAATACTTTTTTTACCAGGGGCCTGGGCAGGGCCCTGAGATAACCGCCGCCGGAAACAGGCCAGCGGTTTCCGAAATATCGGGCAACCGTTAGCGGTAGTTCAACGATCTGCTTTCCATTGGGAAGATCGTACAACGCATTCTCTTCCGGGAACCAGTCGATACCGTACCTCGGCATTTTCTTCGGGAAAATACTGCTGTCGTATTCAATTCCCAGATCTGAGAGCGTTTCCAGCAACCATAGATTGGATTCGTTTATTGAAAAATATGGAGCCCGGTAACCGTGAATTTTATCACCAGTGATATCTGAAACAATGTTGATACTTTCCTCCAGATCCTTCCTGGCCGCATCGCGGTCCAGCTTAAACATCGCTACATGATTCTGTCCGTGGATCGCTATTTCATGCCCGCGTGAGGCAATTTCTTTTACGAGTTCTTTCCGGTATTTGGCGAGCATGCCCAGGATAAAAAAGCTCGCTTTGTTACCGGTTTCATCCAGCAGATCCAGCATAATCCTGGTCTGCCGGTCGATGGCGCCCCCAGCCGGGGCTGTCTCTTTTTTGAAATGATATATTCCCAGCAACTGACCAAAATCTTCCCAGTCGATGGAAAGCGTACAGTAACTCATGGTGTTTGGATTAACGCGTCAATGGCCTCAAGATAAGCATTGATCACGATCTGTTTATCGAATTCACGAACCACTTTGATCCTTGCCTGTTTACCCATTTCCACTCTTGTATGTTCATCAAGTTCGTACATGTTTTTCATTTTAGATGCGAGGCTATCTGCGTCTTTTACTTTACATAGAAATCCTGTTATGCCATCTTCAACGATTTCTTTACAGCCGGTAGTATTTGTGGTAATGCAGGGCCGCTCCATACTTGAGGCTTCAAGCAACACATTAGATGAACCCTCACGGTAAGAGGGCAGAACAATACAATCCGCATCAGCAATAAACGGACGCACATCTTTGGATTCACCGAGATAAATAATGGTGCCCTCTTTTTGCCAGCGGTCAAGTTCTTCAATTGTTACGGTGTTGTCTTTAAGATTTTGATTCCAAAGCGGACCCAACACAGCGAATGATGCATGCGGTAACGTTTGTTTCAACATGCCTGCTGCTTCAACATATTCTGTAATACCTTTATCCTTTACCAGACGGCTGATGAAGAGAAACCTGAATGTATCCTCCTTCATTTCTTTGGCCGCGGGCTGGTATTTTTCATGATCTACACC
>JAEWDG010000281.1 GCA_023390215.1 Bacteroidota bacterium
CCGTGGAAGGTTTGACGGGCATGAGTTTCATGGTTTCCCGTTTCTCCAGCGAATTTGAATTCTATGTACTTATATGGCTTTTGATTTTCCTTCTGCTGATGAGCAGCCGGGTTTTTAATATGCTCGCGAGCAGACTTGTTTCCTCAAAGCTTGTATTTTGGTTATTTTTCTTTTCCGTTTCGATCTCCAGCCTGATCATCGTTGAAAATACGGAGAAAGAATTGCGAAACCGTAAACATTATGCCGAGATACTTTCTACTAAAGCCGACCCTTCGAATGAGACCCTTCTGAATTCCATGTTAACGGATTTCAGAACAGATTTTCTATTACATAATTTCCCGCGTCTCCTGGACAAGGCTTCTAACCTGGCATTTAAGGACAGTATTATCAACAGCAATGTAACCGGGTATACCAATAAGTATGAAACCAGGATTTTTACATATAATGCCGCCGAACAGCCATTGTTTAATGAAGACGACGCTGCTTACAACGAGCTGAACACCATCCTCAAAACCCAAACCCGCCCCACAGGTATACCGGATCTCTATTATTATGATGCGTCTTATGATAAGTTCAGTTATATCAGTAAGAAAACACTAACAGATACTTCAGGAAGGCTATTAGGATATGTTTTTGTACTGGCCACACCGAAGAAATTCAAGACTGAAGCACTCGCTCCCGAACTGTTCAGCAGGGGACATAACAATTCGATCGAAAATTCTTCCTCTTATGCTTACGCGATTTATAATAACTGGAAGCTGATCAGCAGCCACAACGATTATCCTTTTGCCACAACGTTGAATAAAGATGATTTTCCGGAGAAACAGCCATTTTTTACCAGAAAGGGTATCAACCATAATGAACTATGGTATAAGGCCGGTCCTGATAAAATGGTCGTGATCGCGAGGCAGAACAGTCTTTCGATAGAATCGCTCACGTTGTTCTCCTACTTGTTTTGTTCATTTCTTGTGTTATCGGCTGTATTCTGGTTTTTTAATATGCTGATCCGTTCACGTTTAAGACCGGCCAAACTCAAATCTTACTGGCAACTGTCGATCAGAAACCAGATTCATGGAACGATCATATTTATAAGCGTGTTATCATTTTTCGTGATCGGGGGCGCCACTATTCTGTTTTTTATAAGCAGGTATGAAAGCAACAACAACGAAAAATTAAGTCGTGCAATTCATATCGTGGAGACCGAGGTAAAAAAATCGATCACCGGTTCTTCTCCCCCGGAAACCTCTCTGAGCCAGGCGGAACAATCAAACGGGGAAAGCCTGGAAACCATCATCAACAAGATCTCAGAGATACATGGTCTCGATGTAAACATTTATGATCTGGAAGGAAACCTCACCGTCTCATCGCTTCCCCTGCCCTATATCAAAGGCGTACTCAGTACGAAGATGGATCCGCAGGCCTATTACCACATGAACCATAACAGGGAGGTTCAATATTTTCAAAAAGAACATATCGGTCAACTCACTTTTGTGAGTGACTATATTCCGGGAATAGATGCATCAGGAAATAATTACGCGTATATAAACATTCCTTATTTTACTTCAGAGTCTAATCTGAAAAATGAAATATCCAACTTCGTAGTTACCATTATCAACCTGAACGCTTTTATTTTTATTCTTGCCGGGATCATTGCATTGTTCATTGCAAACCGCATTACCTCGTCATTCGAACTGATCGCGAATAAAATGAAACAGGTAAATCTTGAAAAGCGAAATGAGTATATTCAATGGGATCGCGATGATGAGCTCGGAACCTTGGTTGCTGAGTATAACAAGATGGTAACGAAACTTGATCAAAGTGTGATGGCTCTTGCTAAAACCGAACGGGAGGGAGCCTGGAGAGAAATGGCAAGGCAGGTTGCTCATGAGATCAAAAACCCGCTCACGCCCATGAAACTGAGTATGCAATTCCTTCAAAAATCAATTGAAAATAACGCACCCAATGTAAAAGAACTGACCGCAAATGTTGCCAATACGCTGATCGAACAGATCGATCACCTCAGTCAGATCGCGGGAGAGTTCAGCCAGTTCGCAAATATTGAAAACGCGAAAAAAGAATTCTTTGATCTGAATGAAACCCTTCGAGTTGTGATTCAGTTATATGAATCGAATGACCGGTTAGAGATCGAAGAAGAATTTCTGGATGAAAAAATTATTGTGGAGGCTGACCGTACGCATATCAACAGGCTTTTCTCCAATCTGATTTTGAATGCCTTGCAGGCAACGCCGGAAAACAGGACCGCGCGGGTGAAGATAAAAGAAACGTTGGAGCCCGGTTTCGTGACGATAACAATTTCAGATAACGGATCAGGTATACCTGTTGATATCCAGGATAAAATCTTTATGCCGAATTTCACTACAAAAACCTCCGGCACAGGTTTGGGCCTGGCTATGTGTAAAAGAATGGTTGAACAGGCAAAAGGTCAGATCTGGTTTGAATCGGGTGAAAACGGAACTGATTTTTTTGTAAAGCTTCCCGTTGCCATCATCGTTTAATCCGGGTTTTCCTTTCGGAAAGGTAACGTTCAAATTCATTCAGGCTCAGCGAGCTCAGGTTGTCTGATTTTGTTACGCCTGCTTTCTGAGCCACCAGAACACCATATTTTACATCATCGAATCCTTCAATAAAATGTGCATCCGGATCAATAGAGATCTTTAATCCCCGGTCCAATGCGCTTCTTATGAACCGCCAGTCGATATCAAGCCGGTTGGGGTGTGCATTCAGTTCAATTGCCACATTGTTTTTCAAACAGGCTTCGAAAACCTGGCCGTAATTCACAGGATAGCCCGCACGCGAGAGCAGGAGGCGGCCTGTCAGGTGGCCAAGAATGGTAGTATATGGATTTGCTATCGCCGTGAGCAAACGTTGCATGGCTTTATCTTCCGTCATCTTTAAATTGCTATGAACGGATGCGATCACCAGATCGAAACTTGCCAGAATTTCATCAGGATAATCCAGGCTGCCATCATTGAGTATGTCTGATTCAATACTCTTGAAGATTTTAAACGGAACGAGTTTTTTATTCAGTTCATCAATATAGTTTTGTTGCTCTTTCAGCCTTTCAATGGAAAGTCCGTTTGCATAAAACGCAGTTTTGCTGTGGTCGGAGATCACAAGATATTCTAACCCGCGTTGTTTTAGCGCAGATGCCATTTCTTCAATCGTTGCTGCTCCATCACTCCAGTTACTGTGTGCGTGAATGATTCCTTTGATATCTTTTGTCTGAATTAATTCCGGCGTTCCATTTTTTATTATCCATTCGAAAAGTTCCTTATTCTCGCGTAGCGGGGTAGGGATAAAACTGGAATGTATGGAGCGGAAAAAATTCTGATCGCTGGAAAAATCAGCTTTTGAAAACTCGGGGAGTTGCTGAATCAGTTCCCATTGATCGGAATGAAAACTTGTTTCGATACTTTTTTTATCAAACATGTTCCCCTCCGCGCAATAAAGTTTTATGCTGATCCCTGCACTTGTGCGATAGATAATCCAATCATCTCCCGTTTGTTTTTCTGTGAAACCATCTTCCTTATTCATCAGCGATCTGACCTTATCTACGGTAGTTTCCAAAACATATTCCAGTTCATCTATCGTTTCAACCTGCCGTAAAAACGCGCCGGTGAGCGAAACCCTGGAAGCGGGAAACATGGCTTTTAAAAAGCTGCTGATGTGTTCCTCAACGAGAGCGACCTGTGCATACAAATGGCTTTCCTTATTCTTAAAATAAAATTCTATGGTATCGATCACATTTTGCTGCGTCTTCTCACCAAATCCTTTATAAAGTTTGAGACGGTTTTCCTGGCAGGCATACAGTAACTCGCCGATACTTTCTATTTCCATTTCCTTCCAGATGCTGTGTATTTTTTTCGGACCAATACCTTTAATGTTAAGCATCTCAATAACCCCGGGAGGCGTAGTGTTTACAAGGGTTTCGAGCTGTTTGAGTTTACCTGTATCCAGCAGCTCCCTGATTTTTTGCGCGGTCGAGTTTCCAATACCCTTAATCCCGGCGATCTTGTCGTCAGATAAATCAATAAGCTGCACAGGCAGCTTTTCTATTGTGAAAGCGGCAACGGAATATGACTTTGATTTGAAACTATTTTCTCCATGAATATCCATCAGTTTTGAAAGGAGAGAGAAGGTATCTGCGATCTGATAATTGTCCATATTCAAATCTATGCATAAAAAAAAGTCCCGGTAAAATTACCGGGACTGTTATCATAAGTTCTTTTGAACTACGCCTTTTTAGCGGCTTTCTTAGCGGCTTTTTTTGGAGCAGCTTTTTTAGCGGCTTTCTTAGGAGCGGCTTTTTTAGCAGCTTTTTTAGGAGCGGCTTTTTTAGCAGCTTTCTTAGGAGCAGCTTTCTTAGCGGCTTTTTTTGGAGCAGCTTT
>JAEWDG010000293.1 GCA_023390215.1 Bacteroidota bacterium
GAATGCAGGTATCTCCTCAGCTTTACGATTCAGAGGGCAATCCCATCAGTTGGGCATCCTGTAATCCGGTTAATAATTCTAATCAATGTTTCGGTTATCCTGTAATTCAAGGGAGGGTATTTTATGATAATAACGTGAATGGGATAAAGGATGCAAATGAATTTTATGCGAAGAATATAAAACTCGAAGCTAATTATACTTACGCTTATTCGAACAGTGATGGTTATTATGCACTCGCCGGAATTTTGGGACCGAATACTTTAACCACATCAGTTCCTTTTTATAATCCCTTACCCTCTTCACCCACATTCAACTTCACCAGTTACGATACAATTGTAACACAGGATATCGCTTTGCAGGCTTCTGCGACAATTGATCAGTTTGACATAAATATTACGCCCGCTACCTCCGCCAGGCCAGGATTTCCTTTTTCATTTTCAGTTAATTATCAAAATACAGGCACAACTAATGTATCCCCGGTAATTACAGTCAGTTTTGATAATTCTTTATTGATTTATAATGCAAGCTCTAACCCGGCTGTAACTTCGAATGGGAATACTTTAACCTTGAACGAATCCTCATTTGTCCCCGGGCAAAGCGGATCTTTCACAGCAGGGTTTACGGTCAGAACTTCGGCGCAATTAAACGATGTGATATATACAGAAGCAACGGTTTCCGCCGGTAACGCCTCTGATACAGATACATCCAATGTTGTAATAACAGGTTCTTTCGACCCTAACGATAAAGCAGCTACACCGGTCTTAAGTCCGCAGCAGGTAAATAACGGGGACTTTATTGAATACTTAATTCGCTTCCAGAATACCGGGACTGATACCGCGTTTAATGTGGTAGTAACAGATACGCTTAGTGGCCTCCTGAATTTGAATTCCTTTGAAATGATCGCCACATCTCACCCGGCAAAAACTTTACGGGATGGAAATAAATTATCTTTTGAATTTATAAACATACTCCTTCCCGACAGCAACGTCAATGAGCCCAAAAGCCATGGGTACATCCGGTTCAGGATAAAGCCATTGAATTCCCTTTCTGCAGGAGATATTGTAACAAACAAGGCCAGTATCTATTTTGACTATAATGCTCCTGTAATAACAAACATTGTAGAAACTAAGATCCAGGCTTCTGTTGTTCCGCTGAAATTACTGTCATTTAATGTTGCGGTCAATTATTTGAATAATGCATTACTTACCTGGCGAACAGAATCCGAAATTAATGTTTCTCGATTCCAGGTTGAACGAAGTATTGATGCTAATATGTTTTCACCAATAGGTGATGTTTACGCAGGTAACGGAAATAATCTATATCGCTTCACAACACCCATGCAAAGCAATCTTGAATATTACAGGCTGAAGATGATTGATCATGATGGAAGCTTTACTTACTCTCCGGTGGTAATTTCCCGAACAAGAAAAGCTGAAGAACTGGTAATTATTAATCCGGTAAAGAATCCAATGGTTCTTGAAGTTCCTGAAGTGCTTGATGGAAAAAGAGCCATGTTAATAGATGCTACGGGGAAGACAATATTGAACGTTATTTTAAGAAAAGGAAGTCAGACTATTTCACTGCCTGCACTCCCCGGTGGTAATTATTTTTTAAAAGCAGGTGTTAAAACCTACAAAGTGATCATGGTAAATTGATGGCTGGAACGGGACCTCAATAATTCTCATCAGCCAATTCTCCAGCTAAGACCTATAAGGTCTTAAAACCTTATAGGTCTTAGCTTTTAACTTTACCTGATCATGACGCTTTTCCGGTTATTCAAAAAACATCGCCCCTTTGTTAAACCCTATCGCAAACTGGTTTATGCAACATTAATTCTCACCGCGATCGGCTCTTTCACAGCTCAGGTAAATGCACATATTATTAAATACGCGGTTGATTCCATAAATGACCTTATGGTTCAGCATCAACCTCTGCGCAACGGAATTCATATCTTGTTTTTTATTTCCGCCATTCTTCTTTCAAAAGAACTGCTCTATGCGTTTCTGCAATTCGGTCAAAAATTTTATGGCGAGAAACTCCGGATCTACATCTCAAGGGATTTATCTCAACAGATCGTAGAAAAAATCCTTACCTACAAGCTGGCTTTTTATTCAAGCGCCGACAATGAAAGCGGAAAACTGCAAACAAGAATAGATCTGGGCATTAGCAGCCTGACTCGTCTGATACAGAATTTTTTTATCGATATCCTGCCCTTATTTGCAAATGCTATTGTAGCATTAGGCGTTATGTTCTATGCTAATTTCTGGGTTGGCCTGGTTGGTTTGTGTATTGTTCCTGTTTATTTTATTATTAGTCAGAAACAGGCTAAGCGGCTTGGCGGATTCAGGAGAAAGATGCGAAAATATCGGGAAACCAAAAGTAATGCGATTATCAGCCTTATTGATTCCATAACAGTGATAAAATCTTTTATCCGTGAAAATCTTGAAGGAAAAAAGCATGAACAGCTTCAAATCGCGATCACCGATAACCAGATGCAAACCCGTAAAACAAATTTTGTTTTTGATAGCATAAAAGGTTTCGTGGAGCAGATCGGGGTCGTTTTTATTATCGTGCTTACCGCTTATTTCGTAATCACCGGGCAAATGACCATTGGCGCCATTATGTTCCATGTATTGCTGTTCAATAATGTTTCCGGTCCTATTCGTCAGTTACACACTATCTATGATGAAGTAAACGATGCATTGATCTATTCTGAGGGTTTTTTTGAAATACTTGAATCAAATGAAGAAACAGAACAAACAGGAACCTTCATTCCGGATACCATAAAAGGTAATTTTCAAATTCAGAACCTGAGCTTTCGATATCCTAACGGAACAGAAGCTTTAAAAGATGTAAGTTTTGATATTCCCCACGGCGAAACCACAGCGCTCGTTGGATTGAGTGGTGCAGGAAAAAGTACCATCATCAACCTGCTGGATAAATTTTACGAACCAGGAAAAGGTACCATTCTTCTGGACGGGATATCCTTACAGGAATATGATACACATGAACTAAGAAAGAATATTGGTCTCGTACTCCAGAAAAACCACATTTTTCAGGGAAGCGTGGCCGAGAATATCAGATATGGTAATGTGGATGCAAATGACGATGAAATTATCGCGGCCGCAAGGAAAGCGAATATTCACGAACAAATTATGGATCTACCACGCCAATATAGTTCCGATGCCCGGCTGCTTTCCGGTGGACAACAACAACGGATTGCCATTGCCCGTTTGTTTCTGAAAAATCCCCCCATCATATTTCTCGACGAACCCACTGCAAGTCTTGATGCGATATCAACTGAACAGATAAAAACCAGTCTCGATGCGATCCGAAAGAACCGTACCGTTGTGATCATCTCTCACAGTATTTCCCAAATCATTGACGCCACCAACATCGTGGTGCTGGAAAAAGGCAATGTAGTGGAAAAAGGAAAACACGAGGAATTGTACCGCGCCAAAGGCAGCTATTACCGGATTTTTAACGCTATGGCAAACAGCCTGAATATTGATAAGATCATCGATACGATGGAAGCCAAAAACGGTGAATAATAAATTATTATAATACGAAATAATCTTCCTACCTTCTCGTACTCATTCACCAAAAACTTGCATTATGAAGAAACTTTTTTTTATCATAGCCCCGCTATGTTTTTTGGCCTGTAAAGAAAAATCTGTTGAAAATAGTTCTACAACAGCCGATAGTACTTCCAACACAATGGCTGCCACTTCAACAACAACCACAACCCCCGATTATCCTTATAAAATCGATAATCCGGATTATTGGGAGATAAACACCAACACCAATACAATGTCCGCGTTAAGTGCGCTGAAAGCCTGGGAAAATCGGGATATGGCTAAATCTTCCGGCTATTTTGCAGACAGCATTAAACTTGAATTTGATGGGCCATCGATGATGGTAACCCGCGACAGTTTGCTGAAGATATTCAGCAGGGATACATCATCCATAAAGTCCGTTCGTATCGATATGGAAGATTGGGAATCTGTTATTTCAAAGGATAAAGCAATGGAATGGGTAACAATCTGGTATAAACAAACCATCGAAGACAGGAAAGGGAAAATTGATTCGATGCAAATTGTAAATGATTTGCAGTTCGACAAAAACGGAAAAATTAAACGACTTTCTGAGTACAAGAGAAAGTTGCGCTAACCGTAATAAAAGATCAGCAATGTCCTCGCTTCTGCGGGGACTTTTTTTATCTGATCGGGATCCATCAACTCAAATTATATCTCAACAACATTGAATTTGGAACCATAATTGTTTTATACCATATGAAACAATAAATGTCTTATGCTTCGAAATTCGTTCTTGCTGATCATCCTTACCGCTTTTGTAGGTCGATCAGGCGCACAGAAAATTACAGACACGCTTCCCCCTCCCAATGCAACCAAATCATCTATGAATTTTTCAAAGGTAATTGGATGGGGTGATGATGGCAGAACACCCACGGCACCTACCGGCTTCAAAGTAAACAGATATGCTGACGGATTTCAGAACCCACGCAATATGCTTGTGTTGCCTAACGGGGATCTGCTGGTAGCAGAAGGTAATTCTAATTTTAGCTTACTTGAAAAAGCCGGCGCCGTTGTTACAGGCGCTAACCGCGCGGAAGACCTTTCTAAAAGCGCTGACCGGATCATACTTGTACGGGACGAAAACAAAGATGGCATTGCAGACTCAAAAGAAATTTTGCTTACCCGCGACAATGGCTTGAATCAGCCATTTGGTATGCTGCTGTTAAATGGATATCTCTATGTGGCCAATACCAACAATGTATTGCGGTTCCCTTTTAAACCGGGTCAGAATAAAATCTCAGATACCGCTCAGAAAATTATCGATCTTCCTGCCGGAAGCAATTTCAGATCGAACAGGCATTGGACAAGAAATCTGATCGCGAATGCGAAAGGAACAAAGATCTATATCGCGGTAGGTTCGAGTTCCAATATTGCTGAAAATGGTATTGAAGAAGAATTGCTTCGTGCAAATATTCTTGAAATGAATCCGGATGGTTCTGAACTTCGCGTTTATGCGTCCGGGTTAAGAAACCCTGTTGGTATCGACTGGGCGCCGGGAACCTCAACCCTCTGGACTTCCGTAAACGAAAGAGATGAACTTGGCGATGAACTCGTACCTGATTACCTAACTTCAGTAAAAGAGGGCGGTTTCTATGGATGGCCCTATTCTTACTGGGGTAACCATATCGACCCACGCATTAAAGAAACAAAAATCGAACTTGTAAATAAAGCCATTGTTCCTGATGTTAACCTTGGCGCACATACAGCATCCCTGGGTTTATTGTTCTACACCGGAACATCATTTCCCAAAAAATATCAGGGCGGAGCATTCATCGCTCAGCACGGTTCCTGGAATCGTTCTGTTTTATCCGGCTATCAGGTTGCTTTTATTCCCTTTACTAATGGGAAGCCGGCAGGAAAAGTAGAACCTTTTCTTACGGGCTTCATCGCAGATTTAGAAGACGAGAAAGTTTATGGCCGCCCGGTAGGCTTGGCAATGCTGTCCGATGGATCATTGTTGGTTACCGATGATGCCAGCAATACAATTTGGCGCGTTTCAGTGAATTAATTGTACGGCAAAATCCTGCTTCTTTTCTGTTTCGTTCCCGCTTTACGCTGCAAGTCCTCGTCTCCAAACTTTGGTTTGGCGACTGCGGGCTTTCCGCTTCAATCGGGCGTATAGGTTGGGTATCGTTTACTTATGAGAAATTTGATTTCATTCTGCCCTTAGTAGATGTTCAGCCCTAATTTCTCTACACAGCAACATTTATTTTTTTCAGATCTGAAATGAAACGTTGTATTTCGTCCATGCCCACATGTTCCATCACTACGATTTTATACCAGCGTGGATTTTGCTCATGCGAATCGGGTACAAGCCCATATTTTATTGACAGTTCTCCAGGAATATAACTGGCTTCTATAGCAATAATATTCATATGGGGATGACGGTAATAGGGAATATCCAGGTTATCGAGTTCGCTGCAGCAATATGCAGTGCGGTACAAAAGCTTGTTTATCTTTTCCATATATCCAAACGGTCCGTAAGTACTTAAGATCATCCAAACTGCGATCGCGTTCGCACCAGAGCGACTGCCACTGAGTGTAACATCCATGCCATGTACATACTGCGCTTCTTTCGTAAGTACGTTTTGGATGTAATTTTTTCTTGTGAGAAATACACCTGTTCCATAGGGTGCTTGTAACATTTTATGTGCATCCAAAGTGATCGAGGTGACATAAGGATTTAAGAAGCTAAGCAGATTGCCGGGATGGGAAACCGGGTAGATAAATCCGCCAAATGCGCCATCGATATGCATTTTAAAAGGCAGGGATCTTTTTTCAAGTGCACGTACATACAGTTCGGGATTATCAACACTACCAAACATGGTTGTAGCCATATTAGCCACTACTATGAAACCCTTTATTCCATCCTGCATTGCATTGTCGATTATCGATTCCAGTTCTTCCTTGAGGAGTTCTCTAGTCTTATAATCCACCGGAACAGGAAACCATTTCAGGCCGAGAAGATTGGCCGCCTTTGCAATGGAGTAATGGGTATCTTCAGAAGTAAGCAATGCTATCTCATCGTGGGTAAAGCCCATCGCCCGGATAAAATAATTCCGGTACATCCATATTGCCTGAATATTTGCTTCTGTGCCGCCTCCTGCTATATAACCATCACAGGAGTTTGGTGCTGCCTTCAACAGATCTACACTGAGGATTTCAATTACCTGACGTTCTATTTCCTGTGTGCCGGCGAAGAAATTTTCAGATGAGCCCTCGGTATGGCAACCAATATGATTTGGATTCTGAACATAACTGCGTAGGAGCGGTGCATCTTTTAAAAAAGAGGCTGCTTCGGGAAATACCAGCGCATCCAGTTTTGAAGCGGGAATACCCAATGAAATTTTGTTGCTGAAATCTATGTTTTTTGCAAGAGCCTGGGTAATGTACTTATCCTGATCTGCGTGACTGAGTTTTTTCCAGTAATGCATTACAAAAATGTTTTCCTAAGTTGCCGCCAGGGCGGCACAATAAATCAGCGACGAAACTATCTGTTGAAAATCGTTACCGCAATGAGACAAAAGTTTTCTCCGGATGATTTTGCTCAGTCTTCCCCTCCCCAGACCTATAAGGTCTTAAAACCTTATAGGTCTGG
>JAEWDG010000297.1 GCA_023390215.1 Bacteroidota bacterium
CAGTTTGTGCGAAGCGGACACTGAAAGTTGATACCATCTATTATAGGAAAACATTTCGACAGATTCTATTGTCTGCGAAATCAGCGCACTCCGTGGAAATTGGACAGATCCTGAATCAAGTTCGGGATGACATTTAAAATGCGCAATTTTACAACCTGATGAAAGCTTTATTCAACGGAAAATTTATTGAGAATGATGAGCACATCATATCTGCTGATAACCGCGGATTAAGATTCGGTGACGGCGTATTCGAAACAATGCGTTCAGTTGATGGAAAGCCTATCTTGCTGGAACGTCACCTTGAGCGTTTATTAAAAGGAATTGAGCTGCTTAAAATAAAACTGCCATTGCGTGACCTGCGTGAAGACCTGGAGAGACAGATCATTTCCGTATTATCAAAAAACAAAGTTCAATTCGGTCGCATACGCGTAACCGTATTCAGAGGCAATGGTGGATTATCGGAAAACTGGGATGAACCTGCAAATACCCTCATTCAGTGCTGGGATCTGAAACAAAAACCAACCTTCAATTCAAACGGTCTTGATCTTAAACTGTATGATGCATCGCGAAAAGCAACCGACGCTTTCTCAAATATCAAACACAATAATTTCCTGCCTTATGTGATGGGGATGATCGAGGCTAAAGAACAAAAAGCAAATGATGCCATTATTCTCAATACCAATGGGCGAATTTGTGAAACCTGCCTGGCAAATATCTGTATATATAAAGATGGAAAGTTCACCACTCCCCCTTTAAGTGAAGGCCCTATAGCCGGTGTGATGCGCGGATTTCTGATTGAATATCTGAGGGATAAAGTTGAAGAAAAACAGTTAACCATCGTGGATTTGAAAACCGCAGATGAAGTGTTTCTTACCAATTCTGTCCGCGTGATGAACTGGGTAAAGCAATTTGAAGATAAAACCTATACAAACGTTTGTTCCATAAACCTCTTCGCGGAACTTCAACGTTTATTCCCTGCTTATTTCTGATTATGGATCATGTGAATATATTCTGGTTCCGGAGAGATCTTCGCCTGGATGATAATGCAGGATTATACCATGCCCTGAAATCCGGCAAGCCTGTTCTACCGGTTTTTATTTTCGATAAAAAAATACTCAGCGATTTACCCGATAAAAAAGACGCCCGTGTAAGCTTCATCTATGATTGCGTTCAAGCGTTACAATTCAAACTGGAAACATGGGGATCAACTCTGCAGGTTTTTTATGATGAACCTTTAGCGGCATTTAAAAAATTAATTGAAACCTATTCCATAGGTGGCGTTTATACAAACGAAGATTATGAACCGTATGCAAGGCAAAGAGATGCTTCTGTCGCGAAATTGTTAGAGAAAAGCGGGGCAAGTTTCAGGTTTTATAAAGATCAGGTGATTTTTTCTAAAGATGAAATATTGAAAGACGATGGAAAGCCATATACCGTTTACACGCCTTATGCGAAAAGATGGAGGGCGACGCTGAAGGAATTCCATCTCAAATCTTACCCCATCAGTAAATACAAAAAGAATTTTTATCAGCGTAACCCGCATCATATTCCTTCGCTTGAAAGTATGGGCTTTGGACGATCTGATCTCGAAATCCCTTCTGCTGCCATTCACGAATCCCTGATCCGTAACTACGCTAAAACCCGCGATTATCC
The DNA here is from genome assembly GCA_023390215.1 of Bacteroidota bacterium. Taxonomy (GTDB): domain Bacteria; phylum Bacteroidota; class Bacteroidia; order Chitinophagales; family Chitinophagaceae; genus Ferruginibacter. The sequence continues at coordinate 1,654 of JAEWDG010000297.1, forward strand.
CGGCGTGGAAGGTACTTCGCATCTGGGTATACACCTGCGTTTCGGTACAATCAGCATTCGCAAGCTTGCAACAAAAGCGCAGCAATGGTCTGAAGTATACCTGCGTGAACTGATCTGGAGGGAATTTTATAGCATGATACTCTGGCAGTTTCCTGAAGTGGGTGAAGGAAAAGCATTTAAACCAGCTTATGATCTTATTAAATGGCGACACGACGAAAAAGATTTTAGAAAATGGTGTGGAGGAAATACGGGGTACCCGATTGTTGACGCGGGCATGCGGGAGCTAAATACCACGGGCTATATGCATAATCGTGTACGCATGATCGTTGCTTCTTTTTTATGTAAACATCTGCTTATCGACTGGCGCTGGGGTGAGGCATACTTTGCTGAGAAGCTTCTGGACTATGATCTCATGAACAATAACGGAGGCTGGCAATGGTGCGCGGGTTCAGGCTGTGATGCGGCACCTTATTTCAGAATTTTCAACCCTGAGCTTCAGACAAAAAAATTCGATCCCCAATTAACATACATTCGCAAATGGCTACCGGAATTTGAAGAACTCACATATCCTCAACCCATGGTGGATCACAAGTTTGCGAGGGAAAGATGTTTGAAAGCTTATAAGGAGGCGCTGGCTTAAATAAGCTATGATGTGTGATCTATGATTTCCGATTTGTGATTTATAATTTTTGCTTTTTACTCTTGACTTTTTACTTTGACACCCCTGTTCACAACTAATCCGTTTTTTCTGTTTCACTAAAAACCTGTTCAAGCTTTTTGATCGCTTTGTGGCCTGTTTCTCCTAACTGCAAAGAATATTCGTTCACATAGAGATCAATATGTTTACGCATCACGGATTCCTCCATTTCCTGTGCGTTGGACCGAATAAAATCAGATAATTCGGGATAACGATTAAAAGAGACTTCAATGCTTTGCCTGATCATGCGATCGATCTTCTTGATAACGTCGCTTTCCAGGTCCCGTCTTGCTACAATACCACCCAAAGGAATCGGCGTTCCCGTTTCCTTTTCCCAGTAATCACCCAGGTCGAGGATTTTCTTCAAACCTTTGGACTCATAGGTGAAACGGTTTTCATGAATGATCACCCCAAGTCCCTTTCCGGAAAAAACAAAATCTTCAATTTCATCGTAACGGAGAAACAGCTTGTTTGCTGCGTCGGGATAGGTCATCGAAAACAATAAATGTGCGGTTGTATTTCTTCCAGGGATAGCCACCGCCATATTATCAGGTGATGAGAGATAATTCCCTTCATTTCCGATCAATAAGGGACCGACGCCACGTCCCAACGCACTTCCTGATTCAAGCAAGGTGTAACGATCTGTAACCATCGGCCATACACCGTAACTGATCTTGCTAACATCCAGCCTTCCTTCCAAAGCCCACAGATTCAACGTTTGTACGTCTTCCATTAAAACATTAAACTCCAGCCCTTCTGTATCAATTCCTCCATTCACCAATGAATCAAAAATAAATGTGTCGTTCGGACATGGAGAAAAACCTATGCTGATTTTCATAAAAAAAATTAATGATCGTTGTATGCTTCATTAACAACAGATCCGGTTTTAAGTTGATGGATGACCCGCAGCAATTCCCTGTTTAGATTTTCTATAGCTTCTTTGATCTTCCATCTGGATTTATCCCTTTCACCAATTGTATTGCTAATTGCCCGCAGTTGAAGAAAGGGTTGCCTGTATTCAGTACATGAAAAATGAAAAGCTGCCCCCTCCATTGTTTCTATTTCAGGATTGTATTTTTCGCTGATCATGCGCGTGAGTTCAGGCGTATTTCCAACAAGATTGACCGTTACTGCACTAACCTTTTTCAATGCAATTTTTTCAATTAGGGAAGAACTATTTACAATCCACCCTGCTGAATAGGGTGAATGGGCTGAAGAAGCCAGGCCCTTTTCAACGAGGTCTTCTATTTGATCTTTTTCAACGACTCCGAGATCCGCAAACCTGTCGCGATATACGGCTACCACTTCTCCGTTAGCCAGGCTTTCTTTAAAACTTCCCGCAATGCCCACCTGTATTACAGCCTGATAGTCGGATTGAGAAAACCGTTTACAAAGCTGTAAAATCGTTTGTGGGGCGCCAACACCGGTTATCAGGATTTCCTGCTCCGGAAATTTATCCCTCAATCCCTGAATTTCTGTATCCGTGGCGGATACAACCAGTATTTGCATCTTACAAATTTCGGTAAACATCAGCATTCAGGGTAAGGATATTAACTTTGCGGAAATCTATTGACATGGTATTTATTACGAGGATTGAGCATTTCAACGCAGCGCACAAGCTGTACAATCCTTCGTGGAGTAAGGAGAAGAATGAGGAGGTTTTTGGTAAGTGCGCCAATGAAAACTGGCATGGTCATAATTTTGAGCTTCATGTAACGATAAAGGGAACACCGGATCCGGATACAGGGTTTATCTATGATGCAAAGAAGCTGAGTAAGCTGATCAGGGAATTTGTGGTTGAGCCGCTGGATCATAAGAACCTGAACATCGATGTGCCATTTATGCGCGGCAAGATGTGTTCTATTGAAAATCTGATTATTGCTATCTGGGATCAATTGACAATAAATCTGCCTCAGGGAATTTCTTTACACCGCCTAAAAATGTATGAGACTCCGCGTATCTACGTAGAATATTTTGGCGGGGGCGGGCTGGACCAAAACCTATAAGGTCTTAAGACCTTATAGGTTTGAGCGCGCGCGCCGCCCCGAAAAAAAGCACATAATCCTGTTCTGTATCAATGTCGCGTCTTCGTTCAAGTGTCGACATTCGCGGCATGAGCAAATACTACCGACCACTTCTGCCAGGGGCGATTTATCATCTTTTTTCACGGGCAGTCGGCAAGGAAAAATTGTTCCTTGAACAGAGAAACTATCATTTTTTCTTGAATAAACTACAACAGCATACGGGTAAGGTCGCCAATGTAATGGCTTATTGTTTATTGCCTAACCATTTCCATCTTGTCGTTCAGATTAAAAATACAGAAGAGATCATCCAGGTCTATAATCAGATGAAAACCAGGCCTTTCGATGGGAGTTTAGATACCTTATCGGATTTTATTATGGAAAGGTTCAGCAACCTTTTGAATTCTTACGCGAAGTCCTTCAATAAGATCTATAAAAGAAGGGGAGCCTTATTTATGGATTATATGAGGAGAAACCTGGCTGAGGATGATTATTTAACCAGAACGTTTATACTTTATACGCACAGAAATGCGCTCCATCATGGTCTGGTCAATGATATGGGTGAATGGATGTTCGATAGTTATAATCTTCTGCTTGGAAACACGGAAACATGGATAAGAAGGGACCTGGCACTTCTGACCTTTGGTGACAGGAAAAAATTTGTTGACTTCCACCAGACCTATAAGGTTTTAAGACCTTATAGGTCTGG
>JAEWDG010000342.1 GCA_023390215.1 Bacteroidota bacterium
CCATTCGGGCCAGCAACAAATCCATCCAGGGAGATATGTACAAATGAAATTATTTTTCTCACTGTAATTTATTGGTTGATCAATTCAAAATTTTTTCGAGCAATAAATATAAGCACGATAAAATAAGAAAATGAAGAAGTGAATAACCAACAATTACTAACCGTTGTGCCAGCGTGAAAAACGAATCTTACATGAAGCAATTTTGAAAATTACACTAAACCTCTGGCATTAATATTGGAATTCAAATCTGAAAAATATATAATCATGTCAACAGAAAAATCAACAAATCCAAGGAATATTGAGGACGCGGGCCTCAGCACCGAACAAAAAGAAAAGCCAGAAATAGAAAGAGAGGATTCCGATGACGAAGAAGGTTATGATATTCTTCCGTCAAACAGTACCGGTTTAACAGGAGATGAAGGTGAAGAAGTATTGCCGGCAGAAGATGATGAATAATCTAACCGATCATTTTTTTCACTGCAGGTACTACTTTGGTAGCAAATAATTCCATAGACTTATGCAGATGGGCATGGGTTAGATTGCCCATACTCATCTGCGCAAGAAACCGGGTATGACCGAAGAGTTCATATTCATATAGTATTTTATCTATCACCTGTTGCGGACTGCCTACCATAAGTGAACCTTTTTCACTGCGGGAATATTCAAATTGTTCCCGGGTTAATGGAGACCAACCCCGTTCTTTTCCTATCGTGCTCATCACTTGTGCATAAGAGGGAAAATATTCATCGGCGGCTTTTTGTGAGTTTTCCGCTACATACACATGTGTATTTACGCTGAGTTGTATTTCATTTTTCTGAACTCCTTTTTCTGACAAAGTCTTTTTATACAGATCGGTAAATGGTTTGAACTGAGAAGGAGAGCCGCCAATAATCGCGAGTGCAAGGGGAAGTTTTAATTTTCCGGCCCTTATTGCTGAGGCAGGCGTTCCGCCTGCAGCGATCCAAAGAGGAATTTCCTCCTGAAAAGATTTTGGAAAAATATTCATTGAGCGCAGTGGTGAGCGAAACCGGCCACGCCAGGAACCTTCTTCCTGTTTATTTAGTTTAATAAGCAGTTCAAGTTTTTCTTCGAACAATTCGTCATAATCATTAAGGTCGTATCCAAATAGTGGAAATGATTCAATAAATGATCCCCGGCCTACCATCATCTCTGCCCTGCCATTGGAAATTTGGTCGAGTGTTGCAAATTGCTGGTAGATCCTAACAGGATCGTCGGAACTTAAAACAGTAACTGCGGTGCTGAGTTTAATTTTTTTTGTGAGAACAGACGCTGCAGCCAGAACGGTTACGGGATTTGAAATGACATAATCTGCCCTATGGTGTTCACCCAAACCAAACACATCCATCCCTAATTCGTCAGCAAAAATAATTTCGTCGATGAGCGTTTTAAAACGCTGATTGGTGGCATTCCTGAACGAAATTTTATCTGAAGGCGAACCTGCAAGATCTCCAAAAGTGTAAAAACCGAACTCCATAAATTTTGAAATATTAATACTTAAATGAACCCGAGAATTAATTACTAACCGGCATCTTTAATACACGGTAGTATTTCAATAAAAATCCGCCCAGCACCAGGCTCCAAACCAAAACAAGCGCCCAGTTTGAATTGTTGCTGTCTGAACCATATGTGTCCACACCCTGACGGCTAAGTTCGAATGCAATATTTGATCCCCAGTGAATACCCAAAGCGAGCCAGAGAGATTTGAAGACATACACGCAAAAAGCCAACAGTAAACCAAGAATAAAGAGATATAACAAAACGGATACAGGTTCGTTGAGCCGCCAAAAATGGTTTAAGAGATAAACACTCGCAGAGATCAGGATCCATGTAAACGGCTTCAAAAATTTCAGGTGTCCGTACAGATATCCCCTGGTTAGAATATCCTCTGCAATGGAAGGGAAAAATGTCATTAATAATACCATGGGTAAAGTCCTCAGGAAAAATAAAGGCGGTTGTATGTTTTGAAGTTTCTCAAAGCTAAATCCAATCAGCAAAACAAGACTAAGGCTAAATGCGATAAAGCCTATAAACAATCCGCGGGTAAGATGTTTAATGAAATTCTTTTTACAACCAAGCCCATAACCTTCCAAGAATTTCCATCCCTGCATACGGCATAGTATTATAGCCAGCACGAGGAACCCAATCTTACATACAGCCATTATCCAAAAGGAACTGAAGAATTCAGGAAAATGATAAACCGCGAAAAGCAGAATAAAGCCCAAGACAAATGAAAGCAGGTTTTTCATTTTTCTCTTTTTACAAATGTAGGATGGGTAAGGCATTCTCCGGTCGCTACTACCAGATGTCAGTTAGGACTGTTTAGTCATCGTATCAAGACTGCGTTACCTCTCAGCACCCGAAGTTTTCCTTTACGGTCCAGGGCCTGCAACATCCATACGTAATCTCCGGCGGCTTGTTTTACACCTTTATACGTTCCATCCCATCCTCTGTTAACTTCAGTGGTTTCGAACATCAACTGGCCGTAACGGTTAATCACCCGGAAATAGTCCAACCGTTCTATCCCGCCGCCAAGGGGCCGGAACTGATCATTGAGTCGATCAC
>JAEWDG010000344.1 GCA_023390215.1 Bacteroidota bacterium
CCGAAAAGCCTTCCATAGGTTTTGACCTGCTTTACAAAACAGGAATATTACAGGAAATATTTCCACAAATGGTGGCGCTCTCGGGAGCTGAATACATTGATGGAATGGGCCATAAAGATAATTTCCATCACACCCTCCAGGTAATCGACAACCTGGCAATGCAATCCGATGATCTCTGGCTGAGATGGGCTGCAGTTTTACACGATATCGCAAAACCCGCAACCAAAAAATTCGAAGAGGGCCATGGGTGGACTTTCCACGGACATGAAGTGGTGGGTGGAAGAATGGTTCCAAAAATATTTGCGCAGCTCAAACTTCCGCAGAATGAGAAAATGCGTTTTGTGAGAAAAATGGTGGAAATGCATTTACGCCCGATCAGCCTCACAAAGGAGGATATAACTGATTCGGCTATACGCAGACTGATCTTCGACGCGGGTGAAGATCTTGAGTCGCTGATGATGCTTTGCAGGGCGGATATCACATCGAAAAACAGGCAAAAAGTTAAACGCTACCTGGAAAATTTTGAACTCGTAGAGCAGCGCTGTAAAGAGGTGGAGGAAAAAGATCATATCCGTAACTGGCAACCACCGGTTACCGGGGAGATGATCATGGAAAAATTCAACCTGCCCCCCAGCCGCGCGGTCGGCGAAATCAAAAATGCCATCCGCGAAGCGATCCTCGATGGACTCATTCCTAATGAATTTGAGGCAGCATGGGAATTCATGCTCAAGACCGCAGGCGAGTTGGGAATCAGGGCAGCCGTTTAAGGAATCAGCCTCAGCGAAAAAGCCTTATTTTTGATCTATGGCAATTTTAAAATTCAGAGCATATTGGGAAGACGACGAAAGTACCTACCGTGATATCGCCATCAGGCATACCCAGACTTTCTTTGATCTGCATCTGGCAATCCTGAAGAGTTACGAATTCGACAATAAACATAAAGCCACATTTTACCGCAGTAACGACAACTGGCAAAGAGGCAGAGAGATATCCCTGGAAAAATATGATAAGCCTTATCGTGTTGACCCATTGATCATGTCGGAAGTAACCATAGGCAGCGAGGTTAAAGATCCAAATCAGAAATTCATTTACGAATACGATTTTAATAAGAACTGGCATTTCATGATCGAACTCATCAATGTTGAGAAAGAAGAAAATGCCAAACTGGTTTATCCCACCTGCGTGCGCGTAGAAGGGCTTGCGCCTTCGCAGTACGGTACAAAGGGACTGGTGGATAGCCGTCTTGCAGAAATGGAGGAAAAATACGATCTGAAACCCGAAGCCATGCGGGATGGATTTGGTGAAGAGGGCGATGATGAAGATGCGGTAGCCGGCGATGAACAGGAAGAAGATACTACCGAAGAGGCTAATGATGGCTTTTAACAGTCATTAAGTTAATGTCCAGAACATGTATTGCGATCCTGGGACCTACTGCTGTTGGAAAAACCGCAGTGGCGATGGAACTTGCTCAGCATTACGCCACATCCATTATTTCTGCGGATAGCCGTCAATGTTATAAAGAACTAAACATTGGCGTCGCTAAACCAACTCCAACAGAACTTGAAACGGTTGAACATTTCTTTATCAATTCCCATTCGGTAACTGAAGAAATATCTGCAGCAAGTTTTGAGAGAGAAGCCTTGCTTTACGCCGAAAAAGTTTTCTCTAAAAAAGATACAGTTATACTCACCGGTGGCACAGGGCTTTATGTAAAAGCGTTTCTTGAGGGCATGGATGAAATACCAGCAGTGGATACCGACCTCCGCAACCGAATCATTGAGGGGTACAAAACCCATGGCTTACACTGGTTGCAGGAGTTGCTTATTAAAGAAGACCCGCTGTTTGCCCATAAAGGCGACATGCGAAATCCCCAGCGCTGCATGCGTGCCCTTGAGGTAGTACGAACAACGGGCAGGAGTATATTATCGGAACATACCGGCACAAAGAAACAAAGGCCTTTTAAAACCTTAAAGATCGGGCTTGAATTGCCCAGGGAAATGCTCTATGAGCGAATTAACAAGCGGGTGGACAACATGATCGATGACGGATTAATCGAAGAGGCGCGGTCGCTTTATCCGTTTCGTCATCTCAATGCATTGCAAACTGTAGGCTATCGCGAATTATTTGAATATTTTGAACAGAGGATTACGCTTACGGGCGCGGTAGAATTAATAAAACAGAATACCCGCCACTATGCGAAACGCCAGCTTACCTGGTTTAAAAAAGATGCGGAGATAAAATGGTTCCGGCCAGACAGTCAGCAAATCTTAAATTATTTGAATGAGGCTATCTGAACCGGCTGAATTCATATTCATTTTATTTTGTATTGTACGGTGAGTGGCTCCGCAAATCCGTAACTATCAGGTTTCTTGTGCAAATCGATATATAAATCCAGCATAAACCGGGATATCGAACTACCTTTGGCCGGTTAGCAAGTTTTAAAAAACACTCTTTGGTTTACCTGAGAGTGACTGTTCAATCCTTCAATAAATGAATAAACCTGTTATTGATAGTGTCCCCATATCTATCTCATTAAGCTCCTCACTGGAACCGAAAACGCAGACACTAACAGCGGCGAATAAACGCAGACTTCTCTTTATGTCCTCTTTGGCAATTTTGGTTGCCATCTTTATCAGTGCAATAGCAAAAGGACTGGTTTTCCTGATCAACCTGATCACAAATATTTCATTTTATGGAAAGTTTTCCATCGCTGAAATGAGTCCTGCGGGAAACGAACTGGGCGTCTGGGTGGTTTTAATCCCCGCGCTGGGCGGCGTGGTTGTTGGGCTGATGGCGTATTATGGTTCTAAGGCGATCCGCGGCCATGGTATCCCTGAAGCAATGGAACAGATCCTTACGAATCAAAGTAAAATAAAACCAACCATCACGTATTTAAAACCGATTTCATCTGCCATTTCCATCGGAACCGGCGGGCCATTCGGAGCGGAAGGTCCCATCATAGCTACCGGCGGCTCGCTGGGATCTACTTTTGGCCAGCTGCTCAAAATTTCTGACAACGAAAGAAAAATTCTTCTGGCGGCGGGTGCAACAGCAGGTATGTCGGCGATTTTCGGAAGCCCCGTGGCAGCGATCTTTCTCGCCATCGAGTTACTTCTTTTTGAATTCTCTCCCAGGTCGATAATCCCTGTCGCCCTCGCATGCATAACAGGTGCGGCCGGCCATCATCTTCTTTTTGGCAAGAACCCGGTCTTTGAAATTCAAACTGCCCTTTCCACCGCGGGCAACCAGGCTTTGGCCGCTTACAGTATTTGCGGAATTTTAATCGGGTTACTTTCTGTTGGCATTACAAAGCTTGTATATTTTATTGAAGACAGCTTTGAAAAACTTCCCGTGCATTGGCTCTGGTGGCCTGCAATAGGCGGACTTGCGGTAGGTTTGATCGGATATTTCGAACCAAAAACATTGCGCGTTGGTTACAGCAACATAACGGAAATCCTTAGTGGCAGCCTGGCCATTCCTCTTGTTGTATCCCTTTGCATCTTTAAATTCCTGTCATGGTCGATCGCTTTGGGAAGCGGCACTTCCGGCGGAACGCTTGCACCTTTGCTTACCATTGGCGGAGCCGTCGGTGCAATCATGGGAAGTATGGTGATCCATTTCTTTCCTTCCTCCGGCGTAAATATTCCGCTTGCAGCCCTGGTTGGAATGGCAGCGATGTTTGCTGGCGCTTCAAGAGCTTTTATTACCTCCATTATTTTCGCACTGGAAACAACAGGACAATTTAATGCCTTTCTTCCTTTACTGGCGACCTGCAGTGCCTCGTACATCGTCTCATTTTTTCTTATGGAAAATTCCATCATGACTGAAAAAATCGCACGACGCGGAATTAAAACACCCGATACCTACGAACCGGATATTCTCGACAGTGTTCGGGTGGAAGAAGTAATGGATAAAAATGGATTGATATTGTGTTCAGAAAATAATGTGCAGGAAACGATAGACTGGCTGGAGCAGGATTCCGAATATAAAAGCAATTATTTTATCGTTGCAGAAAGAAATGGAAATTACAAAGGAGTGATTAGCCATTCGCATCTGTATAACCGTATGCATTTACCTGACACAAAACTGGAATCACTGGTAAAAATGAAACCGACATCCATAAAAACAACCGACAATCTTCGAAAAGCAATTGAGATCATGGCCCTGGAAGATATGGACGTGCTGCCGGTTTTTTCAGTTGCGGGAGAAGAGGTAACGGGAATCATTTCATACGGACATATTCTGGCGAGTTATAAGCTTAATCTTGCTGAACATCAAAAAAAGGATCCGCATATTTCTATCAACCGGTTGGGACTAAAAA
>JAEWDG010000347.1 GCA_023390215.1 Bacteroidota bacterium
TTCAACGTTCGATACCATTGTTCCTTTTGAATATAATTCGATCAGCTATATTGGAAACGCTGCACATCCCTATCTGATCGTGGATAAAGGCGGGCTAAAAGGCATTTTAACTCCGGATGGAAAAACGATCGTCAGCCCTGAGTATTCAAACATCGAGGTTGTTGATGCAGAGGGCCAGGATCTGTTGATCGCGAAAAAACAACAGCAGAGCTATCTAAAAAAATTCGATAACAGCGATCTCCTGCAGTCTCCGTATTCAGATATCCGTTATGATAACGGAGGATTTGTTACCACCGGAGATCAAAATAAAAAAGGATACTATTTTCTTGACAAGACCCGAATCGAACCGAAGTATAATGAGCTTAGGAGAATCAATCATACACCTTACCTCTGGGTAAAGACCAGCACGGGAAAAGAAGGATATATCAACAAAGAAGGCCTCGAATTTTTTGAAGAATAAGCTGGTTAACAAATAAGATAAATAGAGTCCCGCTTAAAACGGGACTTTATTCTTTTTAGCAGGAATGAAATTGATTACCTTCGAAAAACAAAATAGTTGTTTAACTAACTAATTTTTATGAATAAGCGGACGATTAAGAAAGTCGCGGTTTTAGGTAGCGGTGTGATGGGTAGCAGGATCGCTGCGCATTTCGCCGGGGTCGGCCTTCAGGTTTTACTGCTTGATATTGCACCGAAAGATGCAGCGCCTAACCAGATGAATAAAATTGTGAATGAGGCATTGGAAGCTGCGTTAAAATCCAATCCATCTCCGGTATATACAAAGGATGTTGCCAAACGCATAAAGACCGGAAATTTTACGGAGAATATGAAAGACATTTCCTCCGCAGACTGGATCATTGAAGTAGTAGTTGAAAGGCTCGACATAAAAAGACAGATTTTCGACCAGGTTGAACAATACAGGAAGCCTGGAACCCTGGTGAGCTCAAACACATCCGGTATTCCTATTCACCTGATGGCAGAAGGAAGATCTGATGATTTTAAAAAACATTTCTGCGGAACACATTTTTTCAATCCGCCCCGATATTTACGCTTACTGGAAATCATTCCCACGCCGGATACTGATCCTGCAATTATAGAATTCCTGATGCATTATGGAGACCTGGTATTGGGTAAAACAACGGTGCTATGTAAAGACACACCTGCGTTTATTGCAAACAGGATCGGTGTATTCTCAATTATGTCCATCATGCACAGTATGGATAAATTGGGATTAAATGTAGACGAGATCGAAGCATTAACAGGACCGGTAATTGGCAGACCGAAATCAGCAACGTTCAGAACTGCGGATGTTGTAGGTATCGATACCCTTGTGAAGGTTGCCAAAGGAGTTTATGAAAATTGCATGGATGATGAAGCCAGGGAAAAATTCCAGATACCTGGCTGGCTGGAGCAAATGGTTTCGAATAACTGGTTAGGCGATAAGACCGGTCAGGGATTTTTCAAGAAAACAAAAAGTTCCGGAGGCGAAAAAGAAATCCTTGTGCTTGACCTCGGGAAAATGGAATACGTACCCAGGGTAAAGCCAAAGTTCGCCACCCTGGAATCTGCAAAGCCTATTGAGGATCTGAAATTAAGGCTGCGCACATTATATGCAGGAAAAGACAAAGCCGGTGAATTCTACCGCGATTTTCATCATAGCTTATTCTCATATATTTCTCATCGCATACCGGAGATCAGCGATGAGCTGTATCGCATTGATGACGCGATGATGGCTGGATTCGGATGGGAGATCGGCGCTTTTGAAAGCTGGGATGCCCTTGGTGTGAAAGAAACCGCGGCAGCCATGGAGATGGCAGGTCATGCTGTTGCGCCATGGGTAAGTACGATGCTCCAGAAAGGATTCGAACGCTTTTATAAAATTGAAAATGGCAAGCGTTATTATTACGATATTCCTTCGACATCATATAAGCGTATTCCGAATGATGATGCATTTATCGTAATGAAAAATTTTTCCAATGAAACCATTTGGAAAAACAGCGCATGCCGAACCTATCATCTGGGAGATGATGTAATCGGTTTGGAATGGTACACAAAAATGGGAAGAATTGGAGGAGAAGTACTGGAAGGAGTACAACGATCAATTACACTTGCAGAAGAAAAATATAAAGGATTGGTTATTGCGAATGAAGGCGCAAATTTCAGCGCAGGTGCCAATGTAGCGATGATCTTTATGATGGCCATTGAACAGGATTATGATGAGATAGATATGGCGATCCGGCAGTTTCAGCAAACCATGATGCGTGTGAGGTATTCTTCCGTTCCGGTGGTGATTGCACCGCATGGATTAGCACTCGGGGGTGGTTGTGAAATGAGCCTGCATGCAGACAAAGTGATCCCTGCTGCAGAAACATATACCGGACTTGTTGAAGTGGGGATTGGCGTTATTCCGGGAGGTGGCGGAACAAAAGAATTTGTACTTCGTGCCGCTGATGAGATGCACCCCGGGGAACCGGAAACCATTACCCTGCAAAACAGATTCCTTACCATCGCGACTGCAAAAGTGAGCACCTCTGCACATGATGCTTATGATCTCGGAATGTATAGAAAAGGTGTAGATGAAATTTCTGTGAACGCGGGCAGAAGAATCACGATGGCGAAACAAAGCATAATTGACTTGTTCGATGCGGGATATGTAATGCCGGTACAGCGCAATGATATCAAAGTATTGGGAAGATCAGCGCTTGGCGCTATGCACGCCGGCATCAATGGAATGTGGAGAGCCGGCTATGCAACGGATCATGATGTAGTGGTGGCAAAAAAACTGGCTTATGTAATGTGTGGTGGTGATCTGAGTGCGCCTGCCAATGTATCAGAACAATATTTGCTGGACCTGGAAAGAGAAGCATTTTTAAGTTTAACGGGTGAACGAAAAACCCTGGAACGAATTCAAAGTGTTTTAAAAACCGGCAAACCTTTGCGTAACTAATGAAGTACACTTTACCGCCTTACCTGAAGCCGGGTGATTGTATCGGGTTAACCTGCCCCGCGGGATTTTTGGATCCTTCAAAATCTAAAGCCTGTATTGACACATTGCAGCGCTGGGGTTATGAGGTGATGGTTGGCAAAACGATGAATAGTAACTCTGATAATTATTTCAGCGGAACGGATGA
>JAEWDG010000009.1 GCA_023390215.1 Bacteroidota bacterium
GATATATACAGCATGCCCATCAAAGGAGGTGATGCAAAATTGCTGAGAGGTGGAAAGGCTTGGGAAGTGCAGCCGCGATTCAGCCCTGATGGCTCGAAGATCTCTTTCACATCCGATGCCGGAGGAGGAGATAATATCTGGATCATGAACAGGGATAGTTCTGATGCACACCAGGTAACAAAGGAAAATTTCCGGTTACTCAATAACGCAATTTGGACACCTGATGGACAGTATATAATTGCACGCAAACATTTCACTTCCGCACGTTCACTTGGAGCGGGGGAGTTATGGATGTACCATATTCTGGGTGGCGGCGGGCTCAGGTTGACAGAAAGAAAAAATGATCAGCAGGATCTTAATGATCCCTGCTTTTCTTCTGATGGTCGGTATGTCTATTATTCGGAAGACGTTTACCCGGGTGGATTTTTTCAATACAACAAAGATCCAAACAACCAGATCTTCGTGATCAAAAGATTTGATCGTGAGAATGGAAAAATTGAAATAGTGACAGGAGGTCCAGGTGGAGCGATTCGTCCGCAGATCTCTCATGATGGAAAAACACTGGCTTTTATAAAGCGGGTAAGAACAGCTACCGTTCTATATCTGCGTAATCTGGAAACGGGAGAAGAATGGCCTTTGTATGATAAACTGAGTAAGGACCAGCAGGAAGCCTGGACAACATTTGGCGTATATACCGGGTTTTCGTGGATGCCGGATGATCAGGAGATTGTGATCTGGAGCAGCGGAAAGATAAACCGTATTCAAATCAACAGGCCGAATGAATCAAAAGTTATTCCCTTTACTTGTAGAACAACGCAGTTCATTAGCGATGCATTACATTTCCCACAAAATATCGACGAAGATTATTTCACAACAAAAGTTATCCGTTCCGCTGTTACGCTGAAAGATGAAAAAACAGTCATCTTCCAGGCGCTGGGCCACATCTGGAAGAAGACCCTTCCAAACGGTAGAGCAGAAAGAATAAATCCTGATGGAGAAAATTTTGAATTCGATCCATCGCTTTCTCCCGATCAACGATCCCTTGTGTATGTAACCTGGAATGATACCAGCAAAGGAGAAATAAGAATAACATCCATCGATGGAAAAACGGGTTCAAGGCTTGTTAGTTCCGAAAAAGGAATATACCGGCTCCCCTCCTTCTCGCCTGACGGCAAAACAATTGTTTTTCAAAAAGAAGAAGGCGACAATGTACTTGGAACCACCTTTAATATAAATCCGGGAATCTACGTTATTCCTGCAGCTGGAGGTAAGATGAAATTTGTTACCGATAAAGGAAATAAACCCCGTTTCAGTGCGGATGGAAATAAGATCTATTTTCAATCCATTCAAAACATAAATGGCGCTCCCAGGAAATTTTTCGAACGTTGTGATCTGTCAGGAAATGAAAGGCAGGCGATCTTCAGCAGTGCATACGCCACAAATTTTGTTGTATCTCCCGACGAAAACTGGATCGCATTCGATGATTTGTTTAATGTGTATGTTGCCGCATTTCCCAAAACCGGAAAGACGATCGATTTGGGCGCAGGCACTACCGATTTTCCGGTGAGGAAACTGTCAAGGGATGCAGGTACGAACCTTCACTGGAGTTATGATAATCAAAAACTGCACTATACGCTGGGGGAACAATATTTCACGATCGATCTGAAAGAAAGTTTCGATTTTACAACGGCTCATGCTGATACATCATTCAAAGCACCCGAATCAGGGATATCTCTTGGTATCAAAACCAAAATGGACAAACCCACTTCCGCCATAGCGTTTACCCATGCCCGTGTAATTACGATGAAGGATAGCACTGTTATGGAGGATGCCACGGTGTATGTTAGCGGAAATAAAATTATGTCCATTAAGCCTACGGCAACTTTTACTGTTCCAAAAAATGCGCGGAAAATTGATTGTTCAGGTAAAACGATTATGCCGGGTTTTGTGGATGTTCACGGACACGCCGGCCATTTCCGGGAAGGGATCACTCCACAAAAGCACTGGCCATATTTTACAAACCTGGCTTACGGCGTAACAACGATCCATGATCCCTCTGCAAACTCCGAAATGGTTTTTGCACAGAGTGAATTAATAAAAGCAGGATTGATGACCGGCCCCCGCGTGTTCTCAACGGGAACGATTTTATACGGGGCAGAAGGAGATTTCAAAGCGGTGATCAATTCCCTGGATGATGCGCGCAGCGCAATTCGCAGAACTACAGCTTATGGAGCATTTTCTGTAAAAAGCTATAATCAACCACGCCGCGAGCAGAACCAAATGATAATAAAGGCCGCACGGGAACTGGGTGTTGAAGTGGTGCCTGAAGGAGGATCATTCTTTTATCATAATATGGCGATGATCCTCGATGGACATACAACGATCGAACATAATGTCCCCATCGCAACACTGTATAACGATGTAATAAAGCTTTGGACAGCCTCAAAAACCGCGTACACACCAACCCTTATTGTAAGCTATGGAGCTGTAAGCGGTGAATATTACTGGTATCAGCACACGAATGTTTGGGAAAAGCAGCGCCTGCTTCGGTTCACGCCGCGTTCGGTGATCGATCCACGGTCACGCCACCGTACCATGATCCCTGAAGAAGAGTACGAAAATGGGTTCATTCGTGTTTCAAAGTCGGTAAAAAATCTATCCAATGCCGGGGTAAATGTAAATATGGGCGCCCACGGGCAACTACAGGGTCTTGGTGCACATTGGGAAATCTGGATGTTGCATATGGGAGGTATGTCGAATATGCAAACCCTTTATTGCGCCACGATCAATGGTGCAAAATCACTTGGAATGGATAAATATATAGGGAGCCTGGAGGAGGGTAAGCTGGCTGACCTTATCATTCTTGACAGGAACCCGCTGGCGGATATTTATAATACTGAATCAGTTCATTATACGATGGTGAATGGCCAATTATACGATTGTGAGACCATGAACCAGGTCTATCCGGAGCAAAAACCCAGGCAGCCGTTTTATTGGGAAATGTCTAAAACAGACGGCTATTTCCCCTTTCATGAGGAAACCAACAGTTTTGGTCACTTACAATGTCTGGAAGATAGCAATTAAGGGAAAAGGCAAAATTTTCAGCCGTTAACAAAAAACCGGGTCAATAACGGGGATGTCTTTGTATTTCAGGCTGAAAAATTATTTGTTTTATCATTTTCTGCGTATCATTGCACCGGAATCACCGGGTGAGATGATATCCCACATCATATTCCTCTCCGATCAACACTTCCATCAGATTTTAAATTTCGATTTCAAGACCACCAAGCCTGGATTTTTGGATAACGTACTTTTTTGATACTTATGTATAACCCTTCACAGTTGCACGACCTGCTGGTTCCAGAGTTGCAGGATATCGCGGAACAACTAGAAATCCCACATTACAAAAAGCTTCACAAGCAGGAACTGATTGACAGCATCCTGGAAAAACAGTCACAAATGGCAGACGATAAGAAGAGCGCCTCCGACGAGAAACCGAAGAGAAAAAGGATTATTAAAGGGGCTGCGGGAGCGGAACCTGAATCCGATCTTAAAAAAGAAACTGCGGCACCACGCGCCCGCAAGGCCGAGCCGGAAAAAAAGATAACGAGGAAAGCAAAGTCTGATGCGGAAGAAGTTCAGCAGGAACAGCCTATTGAATCAGAGGATGAGATTTTGCCCATTCCCGATGGCCAGAGCAGTATTCCTCCTGCCATAGCCCAGATGTTGCAGCAGGAAGATGTACAGCAACCGGAGGTTACTCTGGAAGAACCCTCAAAGCCATCTCGTGAACAAAGGCCATTCCCTCCCCGCCGTGAACAACCGGTTTTCAATATTGAATTTGATGGTGTGGTGCTGGGTGAAGGTGTACTTGAGATGATGCCCGACGGATACGGGTTCCTGCGCAGCAGTGATTATAATTATCTTTCTTCACCCGACGATATTTATGTATCTCCTTCTCAAATAAAACTGTTCGGGCTAAAAACCGGTGATACGGTTTATGGATCGGTTCGCCCGCCTAAAGAAGGTGAAAAATATTTTGCCCTGCTGAAGGTGGAAACCATAAATGGTAAAACACCAGAAGAAGTGCGCGACCGTGTGCCTTTCGATTACCTTACACCTTTATTCCCCTACGAAAAGCTGGAACTTGCAACCCGCGCTGATAATTACAGCACGCGTATCATGGACCTGTTTACACCTATCGGGAAAGGACAGCGTGGATTGATCGTGGCTCAGCCTAAAACGGGTAAGACGATGCTGTTGAAAGAGCTGGCAAATGCGATCGCGGAAAACCATCCGGAATGTTACCTGATGGTAGTACTGGTTGATGAAAGACCGGAAGAGGTAACCGATATGGAAAGAAGTGTAAAAGCGGAAGTGATCGCTTCAACCTTCGACGAGCCCGCGGAGAAACACGTTAAGGTAAGTACAATGGCGCTGCAAAAAGCCAAACGGCTGGTTGAATGTGGCCACGATGTTGTGATCCTTTTGGATTCTATCACCCGGTTGGCACGTGCCCATAATACTGTTGCACCATCATCAGGTAAAGTATTGTCTGGTGGTGTGGAAG
>JAEWDG010000011.1 GCA_023390215.1 Bacteroidota bacterium
GACTATAATGGACAGGGTGGGACGCTTCCCACAAAATATGTCATCGTTAAGGACAGCAGCTTTTACCCCTCCGTATTAACCGTTGTGCAAGGCAACACCGTCACTTTTGTAAATGAAACGGATAGCCCGCATGCATTAAGTATCGACAGCACACATAAACTCACAGATACAATTGCACCCCATACTTCCTTCATCTATACCAACAACGCTTTTACGGGCCAGTTGAACTATTATTGCCGCATTCATCCAAACGTAACGGGCTCTATTATCTTTCTTCCGTAAGATTAAGTTTTATGCATCGTTATTCCGGCTGGAATAATTCCTGCAATTTTGCTCCCTATGGCAAAAGGCAAGGCCGCGATCGGCTTTATTTTCATCACCCTTGTTATTGATATCACCGGTTTAGGAATTATCATTCCTGTATTACCCAAACTGATCGAAGAATTAACGCATGGCGGAATCAGCCAGGCCTCAAGAATCGGGGGCTGGCTGAATGCTACGTACGCCATCATGCAGTTTCTTTTCGCTCCGGTTCTGGGCGGGCTCAGTGATAAATACGGGCGGCGCCCGATACTCCTGTTCTCTCTGTTCGGCTTTGCACTCGATTATCTCTTCCTTTCATTTGCGCCCACAATCGCCTGGCTATTTCTGGGGCGGGCAATTGCTGGAATAACAGGTGCGAGCTTCACTACTGCCAGTGCATATATTGCTGATATCAGTACCGATGAAGACCGGGCAAAGAATTTCGGGTTGGTGGGTGCTGCATTCGGTTTAGGATTTATCATCGGTCCGGCGATAGGCGGATTATTGGGTTCTTTCGGTGCGCGGGTACCGTTTATTGTGGCGGCAGGGCTAACTTTCTGTAACTGGTTATATGGTTTTTTTGTGTTGCCGGAATCCTTATCTCCCGAACATCGCCGGAAATTTGAATGGAAAAGAGCAAATCCATTAGGAGCCCTGATGGCAATTTCAAAACACAAAGGTTTAGCCGGTTTGGTGAGTGCGTTTTTTCTTATCTATCTCGCGGCGCATGCCGTACAAAGCAACTGGAACTTTTTCACCATTGAAAAATTTCACTGGTCGGAAGCCATGATCGGAATATCACTGAGCGTGGTGGGCATCCTCGTTGCGCTGGTCCAGGGAGGTTTAGTACGTATTGTGAATCCCAAACTGGGAAATGAAAAATCTGTATATATCGGTCTGCTACTTTATGCATTTGGTATGTTTCTCTTCGCTTTTGCGTGGAAGGGCTGGATGATGTTCGCGTTTCTTGTGCCTTACTGCCTGGGTGGAATTTGCGGACCTGCATTGCAGGCGATCATTTCCTCAACTGTGGCAAAAAATGAACAGGGTGAGGTGCAGGGATCACTTACCAGTTTGATCAGTGTGACCTCAATCATTGGACCTCCCCTGATGACCGGCCTCTTCTCTTATTTTATTAGTGAAAAAGCTCCCGTGCATTTCTCCGGAGCCCCGTTCCTGCTGGGCGGGATCTTTATGCTGATCAGTGCCTGGATCTCGTACAGGGCATTACATCCCGGCCGGAAAATCGCTTCGTAAAACCCGCATATTGAAACAGTTATCCTTTGGAAAAAATCCTATATCAAAAAAAAATATCTAATGCGCTGGGCTGTTTTACACAATAAACGTCTAAGAATTTCGCTTATATTCCTGTACAACGGATGAACATCCCGAGAACAAAAAACCTAATGAAAAACCAAGAAACTGAGACGCTGCTTAACCTGATGTTCCTTCTGAACTATCCAGGAAATTTTCCTCAATTCTAGGTTGTAAAAACAAGACTGAACCCATTATTCGCATACCGTTGTGTCGGGCGATAAACGCTTTTTTTGTTAGGCACTACAGGACAACGAAGACAGCCTCGGAATTGGACCGGGGCTTCTTCACTTACCCTACTACTACAAAATACGCAATGAATTGTGTGAGCAATCCTACTAACAGTCCCGCATACATGTCTTTTTTCGCATGAGTGGATAACAGCAGCCTGGAGCTGAAAACAAGACCCGTGATCAATACTACGGCAGCCAGCGGCCAGGTCATCAGCATTTCATTTTGGAAGAGGAGAATGATAAATACACCCAGCCATGAACCCATACCGGTTGCATGCATACTGATCTTAAAATAGATATTGGCCATCAGGCAGGCAGAAGAAGCCAGGAAAATACCCAAAACAAAAGAAGTAAGTATTAAAGGATATGCAGGTTGCTGTTTAAAAACAGTATAACCCCAGAAAAAGAAAATTCCTGAAGCGATATAAGGAATGATCCGGTCTTTTTGCGTACGCAGATAGATGGAATCAATAAATTTCAATGCCCTTAACAGCAACACACTGAGCAGTGGGAAAAACACCAGGTTAACGGCGATGATAATGATCGTTTGTCTTTTTGCAACCGCATCAAATCCGGTAAAGGCGGAGGGATGTACATAAAGAAGAAATGCAACAACATATAAGGGTACAAATACAGGATGAAATATATAGCTGAAGATTTTGGCAAAAATGCGCTCAGATTGATTAAGCTTAAAATCATTTCCCGGATTATGTTCTCCGAAATTTTCTCCGATTGCCGTGGCCATTTTTAAAGTATTTTTCGCAGCCGCGCTACAGGAATATTTAATTGTTCGCGGTACTTAGCAACGGTACGTCTGGCAATATTATAACCTTTTTCCTGGAGCATCTCTGTAAGCTTTTCATCGCTGTATGGATGCTTCTTGCTTTCTTCTTCTATGATGTCGGTAAGAATTTTTTTCACCTCCCTCGTACTCACTTCTTCACCGCTGTCCGTTTGCAAACTTTCACTGAAGAAAAATTTCAATCGGTATGTGCCAAACTCGGTTTGAACGAATTTACTGTTGGCAACACGGCTTACAGTTGAAATATCCAGGTTGGTTCTTTCAGCAATATCTTTAAGGATCATCGGCTTTAACTCGGTATCATCGCCTGTCATAAAAAAGTCCCGCTGGTAATTCATAATGGCTTCCATCGTATTCATCAGCGTGTTTTGCCGCTGCTTGATTGCGTCGATAAACCATTTGGCGGAATCAATTTTCTGCTTGATGAACAGGACCGCTTCCTTCTGGCGTTTATCTTTTTTACTTCCCTTCTCATAATCTTTCAACATGTCGCGATACCCTTCGCTGATGCGCAGATCTGGTGCATTTTTGCTGTTCAGGGAAAGTTCCAGTTTGCCGTTGTTATTCACGATAAAGAAATCGGGAATCACATAATTCTCTCCTTTATTTTCATCGCCAACGATCCCGCCGGGTTTAGGATTCAGTTTTACGATCAGCGCAATGACATCGCGCAGGTCTTCATCGCTGATATTTAAACCTTTCTGAATTTTTTCGTAATGCTTTTTTGTAAACTCATCGAAATATTTCTCAATCACTTTGATCGCCCCTTCTACCACATTGTCTTTTGCGTTTTTCCTTTCTAACTGAAGCAGTAAACATTCCTGCAGGCTTCTGGCGCCCACACCGGGCGGATCAAACTGCTGTATTTGAAGGATCAATTCACTTACCTCTTCTTCATCCGTATCAATATTCTGACGGAAGGCGAGGTCATCAATGATCGCTGAGATGTCCCTGCGGAGATACCCATCGTCATCCAGACTTCCAACCAAATGAATGGCGATCTTATTTTGCTTGTCATTCAGATTCAGCATTCCTACCTGTTGCAGCATCAGATCCATAAAACTGGTTTCCACACGATGCGGAACCGTCTTTTGTTCGTCCTTATCCGGGTAATTATCGTCGCGTAATTTATAATCGCCCACTTCATCATCCCCATCCTGAACATAATCACTGATGTCAATATTGTCATACTCTTCTTCACTGCCATCCATATCAAAATCATCTTCCTGTCCTTCTTCAAATTCTTCTTTCTGATCAAATTCATCATCATGACCTTCATCTACCTGTTCCAGTGCAGGGTTCTCTTCTATTTCTTCCTTAATTCTTTCATCCAGGATCGCAGTAGGCACCTGTAACAGCTTCATCAACTGTATTTGCTGCGGCGAGAGTTTTTGAAGTAGTTTTTGTTGAAGACTTTGATGTAATGCCATATCGAATTGCAGTTATGCCGGGGCAATTGCTAAAACAATGCCGGATATTATGATGTAAATTTACGCGATAGAACCCGTTTTGTGTGAGTAGTTTATGCAAAATTTTATGCCTAAGCCCGGTGCTTATTTTATGCGGATTGCTGGGCTATGGTCAATTCCGAAATCCTGAATTTCAAAGCAGGGACAGCATTGGAAAATTTATTGCCGGAGCAAACAATTTCCGCATAGATCCGGCATTTCCGGTGAAAAAGCAGGCTTTTTTTTGCAGGCAGGAAGAACGGCTGTGGAAGAATGCCGGGGTAAATTTTAAATTCAGACTGGGAAGTTTTCGG
>JAEWDG010000076.1 GCA_023390215.1 Bacteroidota bacterium
GGGGAAGGCTGATCAAAGAGATCGAAGACATGGAGCATGTGAACGATGAACTGACCCACCGCATCTTCACCGAGCTTGGTAAAAATTTTATCACACCATTCGATCGGGAAGATATCCATTACCTCGCTTCAGCTCTCGACGATATCGCTGATTATATATACGCATCCGCTAAAAAAATCAATTTCTACCATGTCAACCCCGATGACATCGGCATACAGAAAATGGGAGATCTGATCGCCTTAGGTTGTAAGCAGGTTCATAAGGCGGTAACCGAACTCAGGAATATGAAGAATATCCGTCAGATCACAGATGCACTGGTTGCGATAAACAGTATAGAGAACCAGGGGGATGATATTTTTGACATGAGTATTGAACGACTATTTGCCACGGAACCAGATGCTAAGGAAGTGATTAAGAAGCGTGAAATCTACCAGGTAATGGAGATCGTTACAGACAAGTGTGAAGACGCGGCGAATGTGATCGAGTCAATTATTATCAAATACTCCTAAGCTTATACTAGCACCTAAGGCCAATGACTTTCTTAATCATCATTATAATTCTGGCGCTGAGTTTCGATTTTATTAATGGTTTTCACGACGCGGCGAACTCTATTGCAACCGTTGTTTCCACAAAAGTGCTCACCCCCGCACAGGCGGTGATCTGGGCAGCCTTCTTCAATTTTGCGGCTTTTTTTATTTTTAAAGATCATGGTGTGGCGAACACAATCGCAAAAACAGTGAAAACGGATGTGATTAGCGGCCATGATATGCTTGTGGTGATCTTTGCCGGTCTGCTTGCAGCAGTATTCTGGAATCTGCTTACCTGGTGGCTTGGTATTCCTTCTTCTTCCTCTCATACCCTGATCGGTGCTTTTTCTGGCGCAGCTGTGGCTTACGGAGGGCTGGCTTCCATTAACTCTGATCCGATCATCAAAACCATATTATTTATTCTGCTTGCGCCGATCGTCGGTATGATCATCGCTTTCATCATATCGCTATGGTTTATTCATTCTTTTAAAAAAGGGATGATGCCCATCATCCTTGCCATCGTGGTAACAGCGCTTATCGGTATCTTTCTCTATTATAACCTGGAGACCGACCCGGCGAAACTCAAAACCCATTTCGAATCCTATTTTCTGCGGGTGATATTTCATTCCGCGAATTTCAAATGGATCCTGTTAGCGATGATCTTGCTGGTAATGACAATATTTACTTTATTCCTGCATAGTTTAAATGCAAACCGCGCCAGCTTTTGGTTTAAAAAGCTACAATTGGTTTCATCTGCCGCGTTCAGTATTGGGCATGGCGGTAACGATGCGCAAAAAGTAATGGGTATAATCATGGCTGCCCTGATCGCCTATGATCCCCTGACCTATCATCTTGGACACATGGAATGGTGGGTTCCCCTTGCATGTTATACAGCGATGGGATTGGGTACAATGAGCGGCGGCTGGAAGATCGTAAAGACAATGGGGACCAAAATCACCAAGGTTACGCCATTCGAAGGGGTAGCTGCAGAAACAGCAGGCGCCATTACGCTATTCGTAACTGAAGCGCTGAAGATCCCCGTTAGTACCACCCATACCATTACAGGCTCCATCATTGGTGTGGGTGCCACCCGGCGTTTATCAGCGGTGAGATGGGGTGTTACCGTTAACCTTCTCTGGGCATGGATACTCACGATCCCGGTAAGTGCATTGATCGCTGCCATCCTTTATTATATACTGCATTTATTTCTTTGATCGATATTCCTTGAGGCTTAACAGCTTTTTTGTTTCTTTGCAGCCAGTAAAGGTTAGCTAAACTTTTCGATCGCTCACATGAAGAAAATCCTGGTTACCGGAGGTTGCGGTTATATTGGCTCTCATACCATCGTTGATCTTATTCAAAACGGATATGAAGTGATCTCTGCAGATAATTATAGCAGAAGTTCCATGGCTATTCTTGATGGAATTGAAAAGGCAACGGGGGTGCGGGTAAAAAACTATGCCATTGATCTTTGCAATTTTGATGACACCCATGCAGTGTTTCAGGAAAATCCTGATCTCTCCGGCATCATCCATTTTGCGGCTTATAAAATGGTTGGTGAATCGGTGGAAAAACCCCTCATGTATTTCGAAAATAATCTCGATTCGTTGTTGAATATTTTGAAATGTGCGGGAGAATTTAATGTGAAGCATTTTGTATTTTCCTCTTCCTGCACTGTATATGGTAACACCAAACAGATTCCTGTTACAGAAGACGCGCCATGGTCCCCTGCTGAATCTGCGTATGGATACACCAAACAAATGGGTGAGAACATCGTAGACCAGAGTTTCAAAAGTCTCAATCTTAAAGTAACCCTTCTAAGGTATTTTAACCCCGTTGGCGCCCATCCTTCGAATGAAATTGGAGAAGTGCCCATCGGTCGTCCTGCCAATCTCGTGCCCGCAATTACACAGACTGCCATTGGAAAACTACCGCAAATGAAAGTTCATGGCACGGATTACCCAACCCGCGACGGTAGTTGTGTAAGAGATTATATCCATGTTTCCGATATCGCTCATGCACATACCCTTGCATTGAATTATCTCATCGCACTGAAAGAAGAAACGGCCTGTGAAGTTTTTAATCTCGGCACGGGCACCGGTTATACCGTGCTGGAAGTAATTCATGCTTTTGAAAAAGCAACGGGTCAAAAACTGAACTATGTTACCGGCCCTAGAAGACCCGGCGATGTGGTGGCCATCTATGCCAATAACGAAAAAGCACAACGGGTTTTAGGATGGCATCCAAAATATACACTGGAAGATATGATGACCACTGCCTGGAATTGGGAACTGAAAATGCATAACCAGGAAAAACAAAACAATCAGGCTGGCCTGAATTAAATAATCAACACATGAGCAAAACACTCGAAGACATTACTGTAACCGGAAACAAAGACACCCGTAGTGGATTTGGAGATGGGATCCTTGAAGCCGCAAGAACCAACGACCGTATCGTAGCCTTAACAGCTGATCTGGCGGGATCACTCAAGTTAAATGGCTTCATGAAAGAATTTCCGGAAAGATATATTCAATGCGGAATTGCTGAAGCAAACATGATGGGTATTGCAGCGGGGCTAACCATTGGCGGAAAAATTCCCTATACGACTACTTTCGCCAACTTTAGTACCGGAAGAGTGTACGACCAGATACGCCAGAGTATCGCCTATAGCGGGAAAAATGTAAAAATCTGCGCATCGCATGCCGGATTGACGCTGGGAGAAGATGGCGCAACACACCAGATTCTGGAAGATATTGGATTAATGAAGATGTTGCCCGGAATGACTGTAGTTGTTCCCTGCGATTATAATCAGACCAAGGCCGCAACCAAGGCTATCGCAGACCGTGAAGGTCCGGTATACCTCCGGTTTGGCCGTCCTGTATGGCCGATCTTCACCGAGGAATCGGATTTTGTACTGGGGGAAGCACAAATATTTTCAGAAGGCAAAGATGTATCGATTTTTGCCTGTGGCCACATGGTATGGAATGCCATTGAGGCTGCGAAAAAACTGAAGGAGAAAGGCGTTGATGCCGAAGTGATCAATATTCATACAATTAAACCGCTGGATGAAAAAGCCGTGCTGGCTTCAATCAAAAAAACAGGATGCGCCGTAACGGCCGAAGAGCACAATTTTATAGGCGGCCTGGGGGATTGCATAGCTTCCGTAGCCGCACGCGAATGGCCCATTCCCATTGAATATATCGGAACCATGATACGTTCGGGGAGAGCGGAAAACCCAAGGAACTGCTCGTAAAATATGGCCTTGACCCTGATCATATTGTTGCCGCTGCAGACAAAGTGATCGCGCGGAAAAAATAGAAATTCTTAAACTTTACAATCAAAACCAATCTTTGCGATTGGTTTTGTTATTTTACAGCCACACTATTATCATCAATTAATGGCGATACAACTGGAAGACAGGGAACTGCTTGACCAATTTAAGAACGAATCCACCAGAGAGGCGGCTTTCACAAAGATCATTACCAAATACCAGGAGCGGCTTTACTGGCACATCCGGCGTATGGTGGTTGATCATGACGACGCCAATGATGTTTTGCAAAATATGTTTATCAAGGTTTGGAAAAGCCTTGATAATTTTCGGGAAGACAGTCAGCTTTATACCTGGCTGTACCGCATAG
>JAEWDG010000084.1 GCA_023390215.1 Bacteroidota bacterium
CAAGTTCGAGGGCCGTTAACGTTTCGCCCGTATTTATAATAAAACTATTTGTTTGATGCTCCATTCCACCGCCCCAGCTAAATTGTGTATGTCCATATTTCTCGTTAATGAACGGGTAGGGCCCAAAATAATTATGAAATAACTGTATAGCATCCAGCGTCTGCTGTGTATTGCTCTCAAAAGCAGACGCATTCTCCGGATAGCAAAATGTTTGAACGGGCATGGCCTGATCACCAAGGTGAACGGTCCTGTTGAATTCATAAAAATTTGTAACGGCAACGCATACCAGATAACTGGCTATTGGATAATTAGTCTTCCAGTGTGAAGTATGCACCGTGCCATCTGCATTTTCAGAAATCAACAAACCATTTGAAACGCCACGGTTACCCTCAGGTACATGCAGAATAACCTCCAGAGCGTCCGCTTTATCGTCCAGAGAATTTTTACAGGGCCACCAATCGCCGGCTCCGTAGGGCTCACTCAACGTCCATATAACCGGCACTCCTGAATGCGTGGTTTGTATGAAAGAGCCGAATCCGGAATTTCCCGGAATACCATGATACCGAATCGTAATCGAGTCAGTCTCACCTGGATTTAATATGTGACCCAGTTGAATTTCTACCGCGTTATTTTCATGTGTCGAAAACAATAAATCATGGTCTCTGTATACACTATCAACGATGAGCTGATCACTCAAATCAAGGCTAAGGCTTTCCATGTTTGATAATGCAGTGAAATACACGGTAACTGCGCCGGATATGTACCGCTGAGCAGGATTCACATTCCATTCACACCGGTATTTTTTAACATCTGTATTTGATGATGCCCGGCTTATATTTGCGCGCCCTGCAAGCCTTACATGTGCCTGTTTTTCTGCTAATGCGATCTCGCGGGTAGTTAAATCCTGGGCCTTCGTTATAACAGATATGAATAACAACAAAACTCCGGGTAAGCGCATGTATGCAAATTTGGTTCAAAAGACTCAAAAGGCAATAATTAAAGCTGCGGGAGCGTTTTAGGGATTGCTTTTCGGATGCAAATCTGAGATGATGTTAACCTATTGACCCTCAATGAAGAAAATATTTTTAGCTATCAACTGCCTGCTGTTGGCCAGCCTGGTTAATGCGGCAGCTAATCCGGAAGACAGCACTAATCGTCGCTGGGATCTTCCTGTGATGGGTGTTCAAACTGTAATAGTTCAGGAATCAAATGTTGTGTATCCTGAACTCTTGCAGGATCACGAATCAAAAAGTCTGGCATACGTTGAAAAGTTTGCCAGTACGAGAAAGGATTATCTTATCCGCACCTATAAACGCAGTAAAAAATTATTTCCAAAAGCGGCTCAGATCTTAAAAAAATATAACGTACCGCAGGAATTTAAGGTGTTGCTCGCACTGGAAAGCGGTTTCAATCCAAATGCGTTATCCAAAGCAGGTGCATTCGGTTACTGGCAACTTATGGACGAGGTGGCAAAAGAATATGGATTAAAGATCGTGGAGGACCGTGAACAGGAACTTAATAATACCGGCAAAAAGCTGGGCGGAAAAATCGTTAAGCCCGGGAATTCCAAAACAAAGGAAAAAAAGAAACAGGTAGACCAGCGAAGTGACTTTCTGAAATCTACCCAGGTTGCCGCGCGTTATCTGAAAGACCGCGCAAAAAATCTGAATAACGACTGGCTACTGATCGCTGCAAGTTATAATTGGGGCGTAGGGAACGTTTGGGATGCCATGAAACGGACAGGTCTTTCAAACCCCGGATATTGGGACATAGAGAAATATGTACCTTCTGAAACCAAAGCGTATGTGTTGAATTTTATTACGCTTAATGTGATCTTCAACAATTACGAAAAATTCGCTTCAAACCAACTCTGTTTTAAGACGGTGACGGTAGAACAACCCTGCATAGCCGATCAGGCGGATATGGTGAGGGAATAGAAGCTTAAAAAAAGCGGATCTATCCTTGCAGCAAAATATCTGAATGATATTATAAAAAACGCCCCGATTGGGGCGTTTTTACTATATGCAAATGCCTACTATGATTTAGCCTTTGCAACCGGCTGCTTTGATTTATTATCAATGCTCGCAGACATATGGCACTGTTTCATCTCAGCGCTGCTGCATTTGGTTTTATCACAACTTCCCATTTGTGCGCAACAACTTTTATCAGACTTGCATTTTGATTTATCACATTTTTGGGCGGTTTGTTTTTTACAACATCCGTCCTGCGAAGCTGATTTTGCACATTGAGCATAAGAAGCAGAAGTAAGCGCGAACATGGAGAACGCTATAGCAACAAAATATTTTTTCATTTTAATGTAGTTTAACTGATTGCTTCATCCGAAGCATTTTAAAAATTTATAAAGGTAATCGTTAAATCAGCCTGGGTGGATGCCAGAAATCAGGATGGATCCCTTCAATTAAAAACTGCTCTTCAAACGCATATTGCGTTTTCCTCTCATCATAAATAATAAAGCTAAGCCTGTTTTGCGCCGGCAACATTACCTGTATTTTTTCACAGCCAAAAAATGGCGTACAGGTTCCCATGGGGCAGCTCCCGGATCTATCCTCACAGTGTTTTGATTTTGGCTTTTTACTGCAACACTGCATTGATTCGCAATACCCCCCGGTTGAACTTTTTTCTCTCACCGGAACAAATGCCGGCATCAATGACAAGAACAGCACATAAATAGCTAATATCGATGCGATCAGTTTCAACAGCATAAAGATAAATCTTATCCTGGTTTTTTAAAATCAGTTTCAAACCATCAGGATCTGTTAGTCTCCATGCGTATCTGAATGATCAGCGCAGAAACTATTGTGAGTATGCCGATTAAAATTATGGCTGTTTTAAGTCCAAATACATCAGCAGTAATTCCCGATAAAACTGCGCCTATAGCGTATCCCAGGTCGCGCCACAAGCGAAAACTACCGATG
>JAEWDG010000090.1 GCA_023390215.1 Bacteroidota bacterium
ATTTGTAACCATCCGGAGAAGGCTTCACTTAAAATTTCCTGCGAATAAATGCAGCGAAGATAATCTGTGAAAACATGAACCATCTGTGGGACCTATATCTAAAGCATTTTCTCCGACAGATCGCACGGATTCGCACGGATAATAGAATTTGTAGGAGACTCTTTACAGTTCATCCAAAACTGAATTTATCGTTGCACAGGCTTTCAGGATCACATCATCCGGAATATTCAATGGTGGCGCTATTCTCAAACAGTTAGCGGCAAACAGGAACCAGTCAGTAAAAACAGATTGCTCAATCAGTTTGTCTATTAATTTTTTATTGAAATCAAAATCCGGAAATGAAACCGCCATCATCAAGCCCGCTGAGGAGATATGTTTGATTTTTGGATGTTTAAGTTGATTGAGAAATAGCTTCTCTTTAGCACGCACCGCTTCCACCATTCTCTCATCTTTCAATGCATCGAAAGCCGCCAGTCCTGCTGCACAACTCAACGGATGCCCGCCAAATGTATTAATATGCCCCAGTACCGGATCATGTGTGAATGAATTCATGATGGTTCGATCGCTGATGAATGCACCCAAAGGCATACCGCCCCCAAGCGCTTTTCCTAGCAATAAAATATCCGGCACTACATCAAATTGTTCGAATGCCCACAAGGTTCCATTTCTTCCGAAACCACATTGAATTTCATCCAGCACCAATAAACACCCTGTTTCAGAACATTTCTTCCTGACGGCGTGTATCCATTCCCGTTGTGGCCAGATCACTCCCGCTTCCGCCTGAATGGTTTCCATCATTACACAGGCTGTGGATTCATTGATTGCATCAAGTACATCAAAGCTGTTGTACTCAAACTGTCTAATGCCGGGCAACAATGGACGAAACGCCTGTTGCCAGTATTCGCTTCCCATGATACTTAAAGCACCCTGAGTACTGCCATGATAAGAATTTTTGAAAGAAATAATTTCCGGTCTTCCTGTATACCGTTTGGCCAGTTTCATTGCACCCTCTGTAGCTTCCGATCCGCTGGCCGTGAAGAACACCGAGTTCAAATTTTCAGGTAATGCATTTGCCAGAGCATGCGCATAGGCTACCTGCGGGTTTTCAACGAATTCGCCATAAACCATGATATGGAGATATTTGTCTGCCTGCATTTTAATGGCATCCAGCACCCTGGGATGCCGGTGACCCACATTACAAACGCTGATCCCGCCGATCAAATCAATATATTCTTTTCCATCCGCATCCCACATAAGGCTGCCTTCAGCTTTCACTATGTTCAGGCAGAGCGGTGCTTCAGAGGTCTGGCCTACATGCTTTAAAAAAAGTTCCCTGTTTGTCATTGCTCAAAGGCTGCAAGTTAATTGATAGTTTTGCGACAAATAAAATCGACCGATATGGCTTTAATTATGCCGGTTGAAGGGAAATATCCTGAGATCGGGAATAACTGTTTTTTAGCACCCAATTCAACGGTGGTGGGTGATGTAGAAATGGGCGATGAATGCAGTATCTGGTTCAATGCGGTGGTACGCGGGGATGTGAACAGCATACGCCTGGGAAACCGGGTAAATGTGCAGGATGGAGCGGTAATCCACTGTACTTATCAGAAAACCAAAGCTATTATTGGAAATAATGTGAGCATCGGACACAATGCAATCGTACATGGATGCGTTATAGCTGATAACGTGCTGATTGGAATGGGTGCGATCGTGATGGACAATGTACATGTTGGAAGCAACAGCATCATTGCCGCCGGAGCGGTAGTACTCGAAGGAACGGTAGTAGAAGCAGGTTCGGTATATGCAGGTGTTCCGGCGAAAAAAGTGAAAGATATAAGCCAGGAACTCATACATGGAGAAATCAACCGGATCGCTGAAAACTACTTAAAATACAGCAACTGGTTCAGGGAAGTGAAATAGCTCCCCGGAATTAAAAACTTGGCTAACTTTAACCAATGAAGAAACTGTTACTAGCCGTTTTTGTTGTATCCCTCCTCAGCAGCTGCTCGCTATTTCGTAAGTCGGAAAAAAGGGGTTGCCCCTCCAACGGCAGGAATATCGGCGCAGAACGCATCGCCTCTGGTGATGAAAAAGCGATCCGGGCCAGTAACAAAGCCAAGTACAAAGGCGGCAGAAAAATTTACTAGAACAGGCCAGGTCAACAGGTTTACCCATTACCCACATAAAACCCAGACCTATGTACTATGCACTTAAAACGCAGACAGGCGGTACGGAAGCCGTTATCGACGACAATTGCGGAATTTCAAAATTCTATGCTATTGCTAACACCCTGGTCGAAAGGCTTAACGTAAAGTTCCTGAACCAGATTGATGATGCCGATTCTCTTGAATGGGACTTCAAGTACAAAGATCAGTTTCTCACGCTGCACTACAACATTTTTAACGGTGTGAGCATTTATCCTCAACAGTTAAGGAAGAGTAAGCAAAACAGTAAAGTCGTGATGGAGGTAGCACATTTCCTTCAACGACATGCTTATTAATCAATAACTCCTGGCAACAATTGTATCCAGGATATTACGATAGCTTGCATAGCGTTCAATGCTGATTTCACCGGTTTCCAGCGCAGCCTTAACTGCGCAACCGGGCTCTTCAACATGAATGCAGTTATGAAATTTACACTGGCTCATCACTTCCCGCATTTCAGGGAAATAGTGAGCCAGTTCTTCTTTTTCTATATCTACCAGCCCCATCTCTCTTATTCCCGGCGTATCTATAATTCTTCCTCCATGTGGCAGATCAAACATTTCCGCGAACGTAGTGGTATGCATCCCTTTTCCGCTCCAGTTACTCACTTCCCCGGTCTTCAGTTCCATATCAGGAAATATATGATTGATAAACGACGATTTTCCTACGCCTGAATGTCCGCTCAATAAAGTCGTTTTTCCATGCAGCATCTGCATCAGATTATCCAACCCATGCCCAGTTTGCATACTGATATCAAAAACGAGGTATCCGATTTTGCCATACATGGCCCTGATCTCTTCCAATACATCCATTTCTTTTTTCCTGTAGATGTCTACCTTATTAAAAACAATGAACACCGGCACATGGTAGGCTTCGGAAATAACCAGGAACCTGTCAATAAAGCCTAATGAAGTTTTGGGATCTTTCAACGTGGCAAACAGCAGCGACTGATCAAGATTAGATGCTATGATATGATGCTGGTTTCGGTTGTGTGGGGAAACGCGGTTAATATAATTTCTTCGTGGAAGGATCTCCGTTATGATCATATTTTCATCATCCGGCTCCGCCTCTAATTTTACATAATCACCAACTGCAACAGGATTCGTGGAAGTAATCCCATCAATTTTCAATTTGCCTCTGATGCGTGAACGATATGCTTCGCCCTTTTCATTTCGAACCTGGTACCAGCTTCCTGTAGATTTATAAACGAGGGCCTGCATAGATGCAAGTTAATCATCTTTAATTCTTCTTGCGCACTGCTCTAATC
>JAEWDG010000125.1 GCA_023390215.1 Bacteroidota bacterium
TGTGGTTAAATTCCTCCATGTTGAGCCTTCCCCTCCCTAACTTCAGCATGGTACCCACCATTCCCCTGACCATACCCCTTAAGAACCGGTTGCCTTCTACGTCGTAGATCAATTCCGCGCCTTCCCATTTCCATTCACTGCGTGTCAAAACGCAACGGAAATGATTCACCTGGGTGTTACGTTTGGAGAAACTCTCAAAATCCCTAGTATCTAAAAGGATGTTGGCCGCCTTGTTCAATTTTCCAGGATCAAGAGGAAAAGGGAAATAATAACTGCGGTCGTTCAGAAACGGATCTTTTTGCTGGTAAACTGAATAGCGGTATTCCCTGGAAACCGCATCAAACCTGCAGTGCGCACTATCTTTTACGCGAATTAACCGGTGTATCACAATATCTGCAGGAAGGATGGCATTCAAATGATAAACTACTGCTGTCAGATCAAGATGCTCTAATTTTTCCGTATCAAAATGAAAATAGTTCTGCCTGGCGTGAACCCCCGCATCTGTTCGCGATGAACCTGTAAGTTCGAAGTTCCCGCGAAAGTAGATCGCCAATGCCTTTTCTACTTCGGATTGAATTGTATTTGCATTTTGCTGAGCCTGAAAGCCTGAATAGCCGCCTCCCTTATACCCCAGTTCGATAAAATACCTGGGCATAGCTTAATGGCGAATCATCGCGAGGAAGCGATTTTTATAATATTCATCTGTAAGTCGCGAAGCAAGCATTCCAAAATTTCCTGTATCACTTACATGCGGATAAGCAGCATCAAAAAAAGTATACCGGCCTTTATCAGTGCTGAGTAAGATGCTGAGGTTCGCCACCTGTTCGGTAGTAAAACATTTTTTTCTAAAATCTTTTTGGGCCATAATCACCATGTTCTCTTCTGATTTTTGAGCTGCCATTCTGCTTCTTAACTTGAGGAAATCGGATTCGCTGGCGTTGGACTTACATTCAGAATTTACTATCGCCACTTTGTATTTTACATCTTCAACGGAAGGTTCTGTTTTTGTTACTGCAGGCGCGTCAGGCGTATCAACTGTTGCCCGCGTTAAAATTTCCGATTCCTGTTTAATCGTATCTGTTTTGAGAGAAACTGCATCCTGAACCGGAGTTTGTTTTTTTTCTTCCGCAAATAACCCCTGTGGATATGGAATGAAAATTCTTATGGTGTCATTTGAACCGTTCGATGTATCCACGTAAATCGCTGAACGACCCGACTGGTCGAGGAAACTGCTAATTTTTTCAGGGGCGCGAAATACAATGGTTCCGCTATCAGTTTTTTGCGTATTCGTAGTACTCACTGTCTTCGGTTCACTGGTCACAGCTGTTGTAGCAACTGAAGTTGAATCAAGGATCCGCAGTTCACCGCTCTCGTTCTTAGTTTCAACATTCTTTGTATCTGCGGAAGCCACCTGCTTCGGTTGTGTTTTAATTGAGGGACTTCCCACCACATCGGCCAATGCATCCGCGAAACCATCACCGGATCCTGTTTTGGCTGTTGTAACATTTCCGGAATTATCATTCATCACCACCGACATGGTTTGAATATTAAATAACCCCCAGCCCTTATTCTCAAAGTTTTTAAGAACAAACCCAATATCCCCGTCCACATTGATCTGCACATGCTGGTTAGGCCATTCATTTTTAGGGAATCCGATATTCAGGTCGTATTTACCTGAAGTTAATTTTGGGATCACAACATAGCCTGACCCCGAGGAACTGAGGATCCTGTCTCCCACCCTTACTGAAAATGGCTGTTTATTTTCTGTTTGTATATAAACGAAATGTTTCTGCTGTGCCTGAAGGGTAAAAGTTATCAGCACACAGGCTATAATCGATGCAATTCGCTTCATATCAGTCTTCCTTTGAACAGGTTATCAAAGCTAAACATAAAGCAGGGAAGCCTTCTACATAATTTTCGCATTTTTTTGGATCCGGGTCGGTTAGCTTTGCTTTCAAATTTTCATAAATGAAACGACTGATCTACGCTTTTTTATTCATCACCGTATCGGCCGCTGCAAACGCGCAGGTCGATGAGGAACCGCAGGATACAAGCTGGAAAACCATCTGGCGCGAGTCGGCTCCCAGAATCAATAATCTCGTTCATACCAAACTGGATGTTTCCTTTGATTATGATAAAGCATATTTGTATGGGAAGGAATGGCTCACTCTGCGTCCGCATTTTTATCCAACAGACAGCGTGATACTTGATGCCAAGGGGATGGATATCAAGGAAGTTGCACTGTTGAAAGGAAAGGGAAAATCAGCATTGAGATACAATTACGACGGTATGCAGTTGCGGATAGGTTTGGATAAAACGTATACAGCTTCGGAAAACTATACGCTCTATTTTGAATACACCAGCAAACCCAATGAATTAAATGTGCAGGGCAGCGCTGCCATTTCGGATGCCAAAGGATTGTATTTTATTAATCCAAAGGGCGAAGACAAAAATGCGCCTATACAAATCTGGACACAGGGTGAAACGGAATCCAACAGTGCCTGGATGATCACCATTGATAAACCTAACCAGAAATCTACGGAAGAAATATACATGACGGTTCCGGATAAATATGTTACGCTGAGTAACGGGCTACTAACCAGCCAGAAGAAAAATGCAGATGGCACACGTACTGATTACTGGAAAATGGATCTACCGCATGCTCCCTATCTTTTCTTCATGGGCGTTGGCGACTATGCGATCGTGAAAGATAAATACAAAGGCAAAGAAGTTAATTACTACGTAGAGAAAAAATATGAACCAGTTGCACGCAAAATCTTTGGCAATACACCAGAGATGATAAAATTTTATTCAACGTTGTTAAACTACGAATTCCCCTGGCCTAAATATTCGCAAATCGTAGGTAGGGATTATGTGAGCGGCGCGATGGAGAATACCACTGCAACGCTGCACCAGGAAAGCGCATATCAGGATTCGAGGGAACTGCTGGATGGGAACCGTTGGGAATCGGTAATCGCCCATGAACTGTTCCATCAATGGTTTGGGGATCTGGTTACAGCGGAAAGCTGGAGTAACCTTACCGTAAATGAAAGTTTTGCCAATTACAGTGAATATCTCTGGTTTGAATACAAATATGGAAAAGATAAAGCCGATGAACACCGGCTTGAAGAAATGAACGGCTATCTGCAAAGCGGTTCTGAATCCAAAGATCTTGTTCGTTATCACTACGCAGACAAAGAACAGATGTTCGATGCGGTAAGCTATAATAAGGGTGGAACCATCCTGCACATGCTCCGGAATTATGTTGGTGACAGCGCTTTCTTCAAAGGTTTAAACCTGTATCTCACCACCAATAAATTTAAACCCGGAGAAGCAGCACAACTAAGGCTGGCTATTGAAGAAATCAGTGGCAAGGACCTTTCCTGGTTCTTTGATCAATGGTATTACGGTAGCGGACACCCGAAATTATCGATTGATTATAATTATGATCAACCGGGTATCGCGAAAGTGATCATCACACAAACCCAGAAATCCGGAAAAGTTTTTCGGCTGCCCATTGCTATTGACGTGTATGCTGCAAGTGGTACGAAAACCCGTTACAATGTTTGGATGAATACTGCCAAAGACAGTTTTTCATTCCCTGTTAAGGAAAAGCCTGAACTCATTGATGTGGACGCGGATAAGATCCTGCTGGCTGAATTTGATGATCATCTTTCAGAAGAAAATGTAATTGCCAAATGGAAATACACAAAAAATTACCTGGCCAGAAAAGAAGCACTCGATTTCTTCAAAAAGAAAAGCATGCCTGAACTGGCTAAAGGACTTTATGATAAGTTCGCGCCTTTGAGAGCCATGACTATCGGCATGTTGGCTAAAACGCCGTATAAAACAGATAAGGTAGTTGTTGAACGTGTAGAAGAACTTGCCAATAAAGACACAGATAAAAAAGTAAAGGCGGCTGCCATTGAATTCCTGAGCACCAGTAAAGACACAAAATATATGCAGCTTTATGAGACGATGTTTAAAGATTCCTCGTATTCCGTAGCGGGTGCTGCATTGGAGGCAATATCCGGACTGGATAAGGAGAAAGCCATAAACATGGCAAGACAAACCGGCCTTGATGTAAAAGGCGATCTTTCTCAGGTAGCGAGCAAGCTTATCATTGAAAAAGGAGATGAGGCAGATTATACATACATCGCCAATGCGTACAGCAATTCGCCTGCAAGTTTTGAAAAGTTCAGGAATACGGGTCAGTTCATAAACTACCTGACGAAGATCCAGGACATCAGTAAAATTAAAGACGGTGTGGACAGGGTTATGGAATTCCGTAACAGTATTCCGGCTTCTTTCCGTGAACATACCGATCCGACTTTTAAAAACCTTTTCAATAAACTGTCAAAAGCGAAGGGAAAAGAAATTGAGGATTATATTAATTCGGTTTTTAAATAAAAGACCTGCATTCAAAATTAAAAGAGCGGCGATGCCGCTCTTTTTTTTACTAGTGTTGAGGAACAAATTTTGATTGAAAGCTCCAGATTATCGAATATAATGGATCTATGGGTATGTTATTGACCACCCCGTCCGACATTCGTCGGACAC
>JAEWDG010000061.1 GCA_023390215.1 Bacteroidota bacterium
CCCCACAATCGGAAGATCAACGCATTCTTTACACCGACAATAAAGAACCCGTGCGGTATGTAAGCGGTTACGTTTCTGAAAACCAACGCTGGCTCATCGTCTCCGGCGCTAATGCCACTTATGGTAATGATCTGTATGTGCTTGACCTGACCTCCGGAGAATCAACTTTTAAAAAACTCGTTGAGGATATGGACAATTCGCATAATGTTATTGATGTGGATGACCAATATTTTTACATTGAAACCGACCGAAATGCCCCGAACAAAAAACTCGTTATTGCACCGGTGAGTAATCCTGTTGAAATGAACTGGCAGACGTTGGTACAGGAAAGTGATGAAGTACTGAACGCAAGTGCTTCATCTGGGTTTTTATTTGGAAATTATCTGAAAGACGCCGTGAGCGTTGTGCGCCAGTTCGATCATGGCGGCAAACTTGTAAGGGAGATTGAACTACCCGGTTTAGGCACTGCATCGGGTTTCTCAGGTAAACATTCGGATAAGGAGATGTATTATACATATACCAGTTATATCAATCCTCCCACAATTTTTAAATATGACCCTGAAAAAGGGAATTCCTCTGTGTATAAAAAACCCGGAATACTATTCAACCCGGCCGAATATGAATCTAAACAGGTTTTTTATACTTCAAAAGATGGAACTCAAATACCTATGATCCTTACCTATAAAAAAGGACTGCAACAAAATGGGAAAAATCCCTGCCTGCTTTATGCCTATGGTGGTTTCAGCGTAAGTATTACACCAGCATTCAGCACTTCCAGTATCATTTTCCTTGAAAATGGAGGTGTGTATGCTGTTCCCAATATCAGAGGCGGTGGTGAATACGGGGAGGCATGGCATGAAGCCGGAACCAAACTGAAAAAACAAAATGTATTTGATGATTTCTATGCTGCTTCCCGCTGGCTGATTGAAAATAAATATACTTCAACAGACAAACTTGCAATAAAAGGTGGCTCTAATGGCGGGTTATTGATCGGCGCCTGCATTACCCAACACCCCGACATGTGTAAAGTTGCTTTTCCGATGGTAGGCGTGCTGGATATGTTACGTTATCACAAATTCACATCCGGTGCAGGATGGGCTTATGATTATGGCACAGCAGATGATAATGCAGACATGTTCAAATACCTGTACGGCTATTCTCCGGTTCAAAATGCAAAACCCGCAAGCTATCCCGCAACGATGATCACAACGGGCGATCATGATGACAGAGTGGTTCCTGCACATAGTTTTAAGTTTGCTGCAGCGCTCCAGGCTGCTCAACAAGGTCCAGATCCTGTATTGATAAGGATTGAAACGAAAGCCGGACACGGGGCCGGGCGAAGTACCAAACAAATCATTGCACAGGAATCCGATATGTGGGCATTTCTGTTTTACAATATGGGCATCACGCCAAAATATAAAACCACACCGTAGGTATCATGCGATCTTCCTGATTAAAACAGTTTCCTTCGGGAAGCTGTTTTTTTTATTCATCTATCCAGATCACTTTATCGCCGACATTGCGTGATGCAACAGGCGCTGAAGGTACGGCCACATATCCCAGATAAAAAAAACCGAGCAGTTTATCCTGTTGTTCAAGTCCGAAATAGGGCTTGGCTTCCTCCAGATAGGTTATTCCACCGGTTGTCCAGTATCCGCCCAAACCATAAGCGGTTACACTAAGGTAAATATTCTGTACAGCGCAGGCTACAGCTTCTATGTCTTCAATTTCAGGGATATTTTTTTTCACCGTTCTTTTCATTCCCAGTGAGATTATATGCGAAGCACGTTTAGGATTTTGCAAAAGTTTGTCATAACGATCCTGCTTAAACGCTTCTCCGGATGTTTCTTTATACAGTGCAGCTTGCAATATCGCCAGTCGTGTGAGACCTTCTCCATGATAAACCTGAAAATGCCAGGGTTCCTGCCTGCCGTGATTGGGCGCCCAGCAGGCGTTGATCATAATCTGCTGTACGATCTCATGCGGTACTGTTTTGCCGGGTACAAACTGAGCCGGAAAAACAGACCGCCGGGAAGCAATAAGTTCATTCAATGCAATGGGGTTCATGCAAAATTTTTTGCAAATTAGGGCTAAAAAATAAACCCCGCGATGGCGGGGCTATTAAACGAAATAATCGAGGTACGGTTAATATACTGAAACGTAGTTACCTGAATTGTAGATCTGGGCTGTTGTATTCAGTTTTTCCGGCAATTTTCCTTTGAACTTTTTATTCATAAAAAATTCATAAGCCTGGTTATTATCTTTTACAATCTCACTCAGCACTTCAGGAGTATATGGCACAATCTGTCCCTGACCCGCCTGTACAAAAAATTCATCGACACCGCTCTGGCCGTTATATGTTTTTTTGCAGTAGATATTTAATCTTCCTTTCGCCATTCTTACAGCAAATCCCGGAAGCGTTTCAGTAGAAACATGGGTTTTCTTTTTGCAGCAAAATTGCTTTTGAGAAACGGCGTAATGTTTACCATTTTGATAGGCCTGAATTTCAGAAGCTTTGATCTTTTCCTTGCCGTTCGCGAGCAAATATGGCGATTTGAAAGGCCCTGTTACCAGTTCAAGTGTCTCGTAGTTAACAATACTGCCATCATTTTTTTGTACAAAGCAAACAGAAGTCGCTGATTCTTTTGAGTTGTTAATAGCCGCTTCCCTGGTGGTTTTGTAAAGGGAATTTGTGGCGCAGGATGTAAATAAGGTTACGGATAACGTAACCATTGAAAGGAGTACGAAATGTTTTTTCATGATTAGGATTTTCCAAGGTTCGCGTATTAAACGACGTGTAAAATCCTTTATTGTAAGAGGGAAAAAATTTTTAAGATGAGAAATGCATTGAAAGGAATATACTTCAAATAATTAATGAAAAACATTCCATAATCTCAGTGACTTTCAAAGCGTTAACTATGTCTGAAGGGTTATCGTTTTCGTTTAGAAAATATCCTACAACTTGCTCAATTAACGGCTGCTGAACGTGATCCGGTGCGTCAAATTGAAAAATTTCCTGCTCTTTTCCGACGGTCAATTCCAGCTTTTGCTTCCCAAAAACGGGGAATTTGATCATTCCTTCGGTACCATAGATCTCCACCAGGTCCGTATGATCTCCCGTTTGCAGGTTAAAATTCCAGTTACCCTGGAAGATAACCCCCGACTTAAATTTAATACAGCCGGTAGTAATA
>JAEWDG010000149.1 GCA_023390215.1 Bacteroidota bacterium
AACTATATCCACACAAAACTGAACATCGCAGAAATATTGCAATAAAAAAGCCACTAAAAGTGGCTTCAAATAATTTTTTAAAAAAAGAACTAAGACTCCTCAATAATCTTATGCTTCACCGCATACATGATCAAACCTGCAGTGGTTTTCGATCCTGTTTTCACTTTCAACTTGTCTCGGATGGCTTCCACCGTACGCGGACTCAAATCAACGATATCCGCAATTTCCTTTGTACTTTTTTCCTCACACATCAAACGAAGAATCGTTGTTTCCTTATCGTTCAGTTGCACCTCCTGCATCTGCGAGGATGAGGTACCAGGTGTGCGGTTGCGAAGATTACTCAGCAAAGCTTTATTCGTCATCGCATTAAAAAAATATTCCTGTTCCACACAAGTCTTGATCGCTTCATAGATCACCTCACTGTCGCTGGTTTTGGTAAGATAACTATTTGCGCCCAGCTCCATTAACCGCGTGATCATGCTGTTATCTTCCAGCATGGTGAGCATAATAACTTTCGCCTGCGGACAGATCTTTTTAATTTCCGGAAGCGTTGCTACCCCGTCCATGATCGGCATTTGGATATCCAGGAGGATCACATCAGGAGGAAGATTTTTTATCAGATTAAGCAGGTGGACACCATTATCGGCCTCTGCGATCACTTTCACGTCGGGTTTTGTACCCAAAGCTGTTTTCACGCCGGCACGATACAATACATGGTCATCGCAGATGATTACTTTAATTGGTTCCAGAGATTCGGCTTTCATATTAAGAATGGGTAAAATTAATGTATTTCGAAACAGTAAACTTACGTGCTCTATAAACGAATTTCGGTAGGGGAAAGTATAATTAGCGCGTAGAACAAGTGTAAATACCCGTTTCGGCCGATGGGAAATTTACTAAGCGGCGCCATTCTCTAAAAACGTGTGCTTTTGGGCACAGGATGACTGCCGGCTTATCTTTGGCGCATGATCAACAAACTCAGCGGTTGGGATGATACCATTGTTGCGCTGGCAACCGCCCCGGGCATTGCAGCAATTGGTGTGATCAGGCTCAGCGGTACCGAGGCCATATCCATTGCTGATCAGTTATTCCCATCGAAAGATCTTAAAAAAGTTGATACACATACCATACATGTAGGAATTTTAT
This sequence comes from Bacteroidota bacterium, assembly GCA_023390215.1. Lineage (GTDB taxonomy): Bacteria > Bacteroidota > Bacteroidia > Chitinophagales > Chitinophagaceae > Ferruginibacter. The sequence goes on from JAEWDG010000149.1 coordinate 1,147, forward strand.
CAGATGAAGGTAAGGCGATAGACGAAGTGGTGGTTTCGGTTTTTAAAGGGCCTAAAAGTTATACGGGGGAGAACGTGGTGGAGATCAGTTCCCACGGGAGCCCTTTTGTACAGCAGCAGGTTATTGAGGCTTGTATGCGTCATGGGGCCAGGCTGGCCAGAGCGGGAGAGTTTACACAAAGAGCTTTTCTGAAGGGGAAACTGGATCTTACCCAGGCAGAAGCGGTGGCGGATATGATTGCAGCGAATTCTGAAAGATCGGGCAGGGCTGCCTTGCAAAAGATACGAGGTGGATTTGCGAATGAGCTTTCTGCGCTGAGAGAGCAGTTGATACAATTTGCAGGACTAATAGAACTGGAACTTGATTTCGCCGAAGAAGATGTGGCCTTTGCAGATCGTGCACGGTTTTATGCCTTGCTAACCACGATTGCTCAAACTGTGGATCGTTTGATTGAATCGTTCCGTTTGGGGAATGTGATAAAGAATGGGGTCAGTGTGGCGATCATCGGAAAGCCCAATGCGGGAAAATCTACTTTATTGAATGCTTTATTGAAAGAAGAAAGAGCAATTGTGAGTGATATTGCCGGAACCACGCGCGACACTATTGAAGAGTTGTTGAATATTGATGGTATTGTTTTTCGTTTGATCGACACGGCGGGTATTAGAGATCATACTACAGACCGGATCGAACACCTGGGCATTGGCAGGAGCCTGGAGAAGATGCAGCAAGCCGATATCATTCTCTATATTTTTGATGGAAATGAAAACAGCAAAGAAGAGATTGCTGCACAGGTAAAACAGTTTGAAGATACTGGGAAAAAATACGTGCTCATCTGTAATAAAACTGATCAGCAAACAACTTCATTTTACGATGATCGATTCTCAGACCTGCATTCCTTGCTACTGATCTCCGCGAAAGATGGTAAGGGTGTAGAAGAATTGAAAATGCTGTTATTCAAACAGGCGGTGGAAGATGAGTCGATGGAAGATCAAACCATTGTTACCAGCGCGCGGCATGTGGAGCAGTTGCGAAAATTAAAATCTGCGGTGCATTCCATTCAAAACGGATTAGACAATCAACTCTCCGGAGACCTTATTGCGCCTGATATTCGCCAGGCCTTATATCACCTCGGCGAGATCACCGGTGAGATCACCAACGAGGATACGCTGGATTATATATTTAGTAAGTTTTGTATCGGGAAGTGAGATGCATACTATTTATATAAATTATAAGGAAACGCGGAAGAAAAAGACCAGTTTGATGTAAATTTGAAAAACTCTACAAAATTATTAGTATAATTTTATCTTTGTTGAATTGAAAGATTCTACAATGATAAAAAAGCTTAGCATAGCTGATGTTTCTGAGATAAGATTTGGTCTGTATACGCAGCCTGAAATTTCGGGTACTGTGGCTTACCTCCAGGCTAGACAGTTTAATGACGATGGAAGATTGGTGGTTAAATCTGATGAATTTATTCATTTGGATGATAAGTCTGAATCTCACTTGTTAAAGGAAGGGGATGTATTATTTGTTGGAATAGGTAGTCGGCTTTTTTCCTGGTGCTATCACCTGGAAGAACCACAGGCTATTGCCTCTTCTATTTTCTTTGTTCTGCGTCCCGATATATCTCGTATTATTCCAGATTACCTTGCGGCCATTTTAAATTCACCTGCCGTTAAGTCCTCGTTTCTTCAGATAGGAGGAGGAACGAATATCTTCTCAATTCGTAAATCCGAATTGGGAGCATATGAAATTCCGCTGCCCCCGATAGCAC
>JAEWDG010000187.1 GCA_023390215.1 Bacteroidota bacterium
GAACTTGCCAGTGGCTTATTTGGGCTGGGCAGAATGGCCGAACCCGAAGAGATCGTTAACTGGCTGGAGAACGAGTTTCAAAAAAAAAATGATTTCGCAGGAAAAAAGGTTTTAGTAACTGCCGGCCCCACGTATGAGCAGATCGATCCGGTAAGATTTATCGGCAATCACTCCAGCGGCAAGATGGGAATTGCAATTGCCGAGGCTTTCAGAAACAGGGGAGCGGATGTAAAACTGGTTCTGGGTCCGGGTTCTCAACCAGATCCGGCAGGTATACAAACCCAAAGGGTGCAGTCTGCGGCCGAGATGTTTGAAGCCAGCAGGCATGCCTTCGAAGATATCGACATTGCGGTGTTGAGCGCGGCAGTTGCTGATTATACTGTAACGGCACCTTCACCGGTAAAAATTAAAAAATCAGAGCAGCGTCTTGATCTAAGCCTTGAAAAGACCAAAGACATTCTTAAGTCTCTGGGCGAACATAAAAGTTCAAATCAGATCCTGGTAGGTTTTGCATTGGAAACAAATAATGAAGAAATAAACGCGAAGGCCAAACTTGAACAGAAAAATGCTGATCTTATTGTGCTGAATTCTTTGCAGGATGCAGGTGCAGGCTTCGGGCACGACACTAATAAAATAACTATTTTTGACCGCAGGGGAGGCGTTACCCGGTTTGAAAAAAAGCCTAAAAAACAAATCGCCGACGATATCCTTGACACTATTCTAAAATTTGCGAATGCCTAAAATATTTCTTGTTTTTATTTTCTTTATATGTTCTGTTATTAGCAGAGCGCAGGAGTTTGATGCGAGGGTAACGGTGGTGACTACCCGCGTTGCCAATAACGTGAATAAGAATACTTTTCTTACGCTTCAAACAGCTTTGACGAATTTTATCAATAACCGTAAATGGACCTCAGAGACCTATGCGCCTGCAGAGCGCATCCAGGCGAATTTTCTCCTCAATCTGGAATCTACAGACGATCCCAATTATTATAAAGGTTCCGTTACCATTCAGGCCGCAAGGCCCGTTTTTAACTCCGCTTACCTTGCACCATTGGTGAATTTTAAAGATGATGATGTATTTTTTAAGTATATAGAATTTCAGCAACTGGATTTTAACGAGAACCGCGTGGCAGGAACCGATGGCGCTGTTTCGAATCTAACAGCCATTTTCGCCTATTATGCATACCTGATACTTGGCTTCGATGGTGATTCATTTGCGCAAAAAGGAGGACTGCCCTATTTCCAGAAAGCGCAAAACATTGTTAATAACGCACCCGACGGAAGAGGGATATCAGGATGGAAATCTTTTGATGGAAGAAGAAACCGTTATTGGCTGGTAGAGAATATGTCGAACAGCCGCTACGATGTTATGCATGATATCTATTATAATTATTACCGTATGGTAATGGATAAAATGTATGAGGATCAGAAAAAAGCGCAAGGTGAACTGCTGAACGTTTTAAATCTTCTTGAAACCTTTAATGCCGATAATCCCAATACGATGATCAATCAGTTTTTTTTCCAGGGAAAGGCCAGCGAGATCATCCAGATTCTGGCGAAAGCGGAACCTGCAATGAAGATCAGGGCTAAAGAAATTTTGCCTAAAGTTGATGTTACCAATGCGCAACGCTACAGCTCAGAGATAAAATGAGAACTGCTGTATTTTTACTGATGCTGGTTTTTATTTCCTGCACTAAAAAGCAGGAGCCGCCGGCAGATATTCTTACTCCTGCACAGATGGAGCCATTGCTCTGGGATTATATCCGCGCAGATGTGTATACCACCGATTTCGTACGGCAAGACAGCACCAAAAACGCCGCACTTGAAAATCTGAAAATGCAAACAGCGATATTTACAAAATATAAGACCAATAAGGATCAGTTTTACAAAAGCCTGGACTATTATCTTGAACACAGTGATTTGCTATCACCAATTATAGACAGTATGATAGCGGCGCATCAGGGGTTTCAGCAAAGAAATTATCAGATCAATAAACAAAAACCTGATCGTAAGATCGGACCTAACTTACCAAACGGAATAAAAATTCATGAACAAAGTCTTCAATAATGCCAGTGAAGCCATTCACGACATATCTGATGGAAATGTGCTTATGCTGGGAGGATTCGGATTGTGCGGGATTCCGGAGAATTGTATCTCTGCACTTGTAGCAAAAAAGATCATGAACCTTACCTGTATTTCGAATAATGCAGGTGTAGATGATTTTGGTATCGGCCTGCTGCTTCAGCAAAAGCAGTTAAAAAAAATGATTGCCTCTTATGTTGGTGAAAATGCGGAGTTTGAAAGACAACTACTGAGTGGTGAACTTGAAGTGGAGTTAATACCTCAGGGAACACTGGCTACCCGTTGCATGGCATCCGGATACGGAATGCCGGCTATTTACACACCTGCAGGTGTGGGAACTGAGGTGGCGGAAGGAAAAGAAATAAGAAATTTTAACGGTAAGGATTACCTGCTGGAATTCGCGTTCAATGCAGATTTTGCTCTTGTAAAAGCCTGGAAGGGAGATACGATGGGAAATCTTATTTATAAAGACACTGCCCGCAATTTCAATCCGTTAATGGCAATGGCAGGCAGGGTGACCATAGCCGAGGTGGAGGAACTGGTGCCCGCGGGAGAACTGGATCCTAACCAGGTGCATACGCCGGGTATTTATGTGCACCGCATATTTCAGGGAACGAATTATGAAAAACGAATTGAACAACGTACGGTAAGAAAAGCCGTTCAAAATAACTGATCCGCATGTTAACGAAAGAACAGATAGCACAACGTATTGCAAAAGAACTTCGGGATGGGTATTATGTGAACCTTGGTATAGGAATTCCTACACTGGTGGCCAACTATATTCCGGAGGGAATGAATGTTGTACTTCAAAGTGAAAATGGGTTGCTGGGCATGGGGCCTTTTCCGGAAGAAGGCAAAGAAGATCCGGATCTGATCAATGCAGGAAAGCAAACAATAACAACGGTTCCAGGTTCCGCGTTTTTCGATTCGGCCATGAGCTTTGGTATGATCCGTTCCGGCAAAGTGGATCTTACGGTTTTAGGCGCCATGGAAGTAAGTGAAAACGGAGATATTGCAAACTGGAAGATACCCGGCAAAATGGTAAAAGGTATGGGGGGAGCGATGGACCTTGTAGCGAGCGCGAAAAATATTATTGTTGCGATGATGCATACAAATCCAAGAGGGGATAGTAAATTATTACCATCCTGCTCACTACCGCTTACGGGTGTACGCTGTGTGAAAAAAATTGTAACAGAAATCGCAGTGATAGATGTAACCCCCGGCGGATTTGTATTAAAGGAAAGGGCACCCGGCGTAACCGTGGAGGAGATCAAACAAAAAACCGCGGGTAAACTGATCGCAGATGGCGATATTCCCGAAATGGAATTTTGACGATCGAGAAAGCAAATAAAAAATAAAGCCCCGGTTTCCCGGGGCTTTTGTTGTGAAGCTGGTTTTGGTAAATCAGATCTTAGGAGCGGCAGCAAGAATCTCTGCATCCACACCTGATTCATATTTTTTGAAGTTCTCAATAAACTCTGTAGCCAGTTTTTTAGCTTTCTCATCATACTCAGCCGGATTGCTCCAGGTATCACGCGGATTTAGTACTTCGTTCGGAACATTCGGACAAGTCAGCGGCATCATCATTCCAAAAACAGGATGTGCTTTGTATTCCACGTTATCCAGTTTTCCATCGAGCGCAGCACTGATCATAGCGCGGGTATATGATAATTTCATTCGCTGACCAACACCATAAGGTCCGCCACTCCAGCCTGTGTTGACCATCCATACATTTACATTATGCTGTTTCATTTTTTGACCGAGCATCGCCGCATATTTGCCGGGATGCAATGGAAGGAAAGGTGCACCGAAACATGCACTGAATGTAGATTTTGGTTCCGTAACACCTGCTTCCGTACCTGCAACCTTCGCTGTATATCCGCTGATAAACTGATACATCGCCTGTCCGGGAGTAAGTTTACTGATGGGAGGCAGAATACCATAAGCATCGGCGGTAAGGAAGAAAATATTTTTCGGCGTCTTGCCGATCGAAGGTTCAAGCGCATTGCTGATAAAAGTCAACGGATAACTAACCCTGGTATTTTCTGTAATGGTTTTGTCGGCAAAATCTATTTTATTCGTTCCGGGATAAAAACCTACATTTTCAACCAGCGCGCCGGGACGAATAGCCCTGAATATCTCCGGTTCTTTTTCTTCACTGAGATCGATCGTTTTTGCATAACATCCGCCTTCGAAATTGAAAACGGTGTCATCGGTCCACCCATGCTCATCATCCCCGATCAATTTACGGGTAGGATCCGCACTCAGCGTGGTTTTACCTGTTCCGCTTAATCCAAAAAATATCGCTGTATCACCTTCGGCTCCCATATTGGCGCTGCAATGCATGCTCAGTACGTTCGCTTTTTGGGGAAGTACATAGTTCAACATGGAGAAAATTCCTTTTTTCATTTCACCGGTATATCCCGTCCCACCGATCAGTATGGTTTTATGTTTGAAGCTGATCACAGCAAAATTATCTGATACCGTTCCATCTTCAGCAGGGTTGGCTTTAAAGCCAGGTGCCTGGATGATATGCCAGTGCGGCTGGAAATTTTCAAGCTGCTGCTCCGTTGGGCGGATAAACATATTGTAGCAAAATAAATTGCTCCATGGATTCTCGTTAATAACACGGAGGCGTAAACGATAATTTTCATCAGCACAGGCGAAACAATCGCGTACCCAGATCTCTTTTTCGCTGAGGTAAGCGATCATCTTCTCTTTAAGTTGGAAGAAATACTTTTCTTCCATCGGAATATTGAAGTTATTCCAGTGCACGGTATCGGCGGTTATTTCATCTTTAACCGTGAATTTATCTTTAGGGCTGCGACCGGTGAACTTACCGGTATTGATTACAAGGGCACCCGTATCATTCAGGGTACCTTCTTTACGCGCGAGAGTTTGTTCAGTTAATTCTGATGGTGTTAATTGATAGTGGACGGGTTTACGCAAACCAAAACCCATCTCGATCAAAGCTCCGGTTGGTGCTTCGAGCATAACATTAGCGGACATAGCAATCGATTTTGTTTAGTTCCCGCAAAGGTAATAGTACGGAAATCAGATCAGCAAGCTGATATAGGTCAGCGTTTATAATTTACACCGATGTTTCAACAGTTATTTAGTTTTTTCTAAATCAAACCATAATCCCGCCAGATTCATTTTGATAATGAACTATTTTCTTAAATCCCATTCAATGAACCGGCATAATAAATTGAAGAGGCCGGAAAACATTTTGTCATGTATATTGCGTCACCAGTATATATAAAAATCTACCATGAGATATCTTCCCCTTAACCCGGAGATCTTTATCAGTAACCGCCGGCGTTTTACAGAAAGAATGGACCGGAATTCCATCGCTGTTTTCAACAGCAATGACGAACTGCCTACAAATGGCGACGGGCTCCATCCCTTTAAACAAAATTCTGATTTGTTTTGGCTAACAGGCATTAACCAGGAAGATACTATGCTGATCCTGTTTCCCGATAATCCGGACCCGAAGTACCGGGAAGTTTTGGTGTTGGTACGCCCAAATGAACTGAAAGAAAAATGGGATGGTCACAGGCTCCGGAGAGAAGAAGGACAATCAATAAGCGGCATCCAAACCATTGTTTGGCTGGATGCTCTGGATGGCATTTTGCAACCCTGGATCCACCTGGCTGATAATATCTATCTGAACAGTAATGAAAATGACAGAAAAGCCAACCTGGTTCCTGTGAGGGATTACCGTTTTGCCAAAGAAATGAGGCGCAGGTATCCGCTACATAATTTTCTTCGTAGTGCACCAATCCTCAAAGATCTCAGAGCGATAAAGTCAGCGCTGGAAATTGAGGTGATGCAGAAAGCAATTGACATTACGGAAAATACCTTCAGGAGATTATTGAAATTTATCAGGCCGGGGGTTATGGAATATGAGATCGAAGCGGAGATTTATCATTCTTTCATAAGCCAGCGCTCTTCTGGTCCGGGCTATAGTTCCATCATCGCCAGTGGCGACCGGGCGAGGGTACTTCACTATATTGAAAACAATCAGGAATGTAAAGACGGGGAATTAATACTTATGGATTTTGGAGCGGAATATGGGAATTATAATGCCGATCTTTCGCGAACTGTTCCCGTAAACGGAAAATTTACCCGTCGTCAGAAAACCGTATATAATGCCTGTTTGCATTTGCATCAATATGCGGCAAGCATTTTAAAACCTGGAATTTCAATGGTTGATTATACGGAAAAAGTGGGCGACGAAGCAACGGTCATATTTCAAAAAATAGGGCTGTTGCGAAAATCGGATATCAAAAATGAAGATCCCGAAAACCGCGCTTATAGAAAATATTTATATCACGGTATTTCGCACCATCTGGGAATAGATGTCCATGATCTTGGTACAAGAACAGAACCTATAAAAGCGGGTATGGTGTTTACTGTTGAACCGGGAATTTATATTGAAGAAGAACAAATGGGGGTACGCATTGAAAATAATTTCTGGATCACCAGAAACGGAAATAAAGATCTCATGAAAAATATTCCGATAACTGTTGATGAGATCGAAGCGCTCATGAAAAAATAACTACAATACCGGATGAAACAGATCCCTAATCTGATCACACTGCTCAATCTTATTTTCGGATGCATGGCGATTGTCGCTATGATGCAAAACGGCATAACCGTTCAATTCCAACCTGAAGGTGGTCAATTCATTGATCTTCCTGAAAAGATTTGGTACGCTTCATTATTTATTGGTCTTGCCGCGGTGGTTGATTTTTTTGATGGATTTATTGCGCGATTAATGGGTTCAGGATCAGAGATGGGTAAACAACTGGATTCACTGGCCGATGTTGTGAGTTTTGGTGTGGCACCTTCCATGATCATCTATCAGTTCCTGCGCATGAGTTATGCGCACGAAGAAAATGGGATCGATGTAAGTACCTGGTTGCTGGTTCCCGCATTCTTTATTGCTGCAGGTGCAGCGTGGCGCCTTGCAAAATTCAACCTTGATACAAAGCAGCAGTACAGTTTTAGTGGCGTTCCTACACCCGCAGTGGGATTGCTGATCGCTTCATTTCCACTCATATATTGGTATATGCCTGCAGAGCTGATCATTAAGATCCTGTTGAACAAATGGTTCCTTTATGTGTTGATCCTGCTCCTTGTATGGCTGATGGTTTCTAACCTTCCCATGCTGGCATTGAAATTTCGCAACCCCAGTTTGAAAACGAATATGCCGCAATTCATACTGTTGATCATTGCCACGATCGCCATTGTTTTTCTCAAATGGCTGGCCGTACCCTTGATATTCGCCGCGTACATTGTTTTATCTTTGGTTTTTAAAAAACGATAATTATGTTGTTTACTGCACAGGTGAAAGTGATGCCGCTCAAAGATCTGCTCGATCCCCAGGGAAAAGCTGTTTTGGGCGGGTTAAACAATCTTGGATTGAATCAGGTGTCCGACGTGCGTATAGGTAAACATATCGATCTGCAAATTGAAGCTGAAAGCAAAGAAACAGCGCTGGCGCTTGCAAACGATGCGGCAAAAAAATTCCTCGCTAACCCCGTGATGGAAGTTTTCGAAGTGGAAATTTCCTAGCCAGGTTTATTATGTTGTACCTGGTACCATCTCCCATTGGCAATCTGGCTGACATGAGCTTCCGCGCGGTGGAAGTGTTGAAATCCGTAGATCTTATTCTTGCCGAAGACACACGAACTTCTTCGGTTCTGCTACAGCATTACGGTATCAGTAATCCACTGTCTCCCTATCATCAGCATAATGAACATAAGGTTCTTCAACATCTTGTCGACCAACTCATCAACGGAAAAAAGATGGCTGTCCTTACAGATGCAGGCACTCCTGGCATCAGTGATCCCGCTTTTCTGCTGGTGAGGGAATGTATACGGAATAACATTAAAGTGGAATGTCTGCCTGGTGCAACTGCATTTGTTCCGGCGCTGATCAACAGTGGGTTGCCCTCAAACCGTTTTTGTTTTGAAGGATTCCTTCCATTGAAAAAAGGAAGGCAAACTTTATTAAAGAAACTTTCAACTGAGGAACGAACTATGATATTTTATGAAAGTCCGCTTCGCCTCGTTAAAACGCTTCAACATTTTGCAGAATATTTTGGTAACGGGCGCAATGCTTCAGTAAGCCGGGAACTGTCAAAAAAGTTTGAAGAGAATATCAGGGGCACACTGGAGGAATTGATCCAACATTTTGAGATCCATCCTCCAAAAGGAGAGATCGTTATTGTGGTTCAGGGTATGGATTAGTGTTAGCATATTGTAAAAACAGTTCTGTAGAGTTTGTCAAATTATAAATTCGTGTTCGTGAAGTGTTTGGTTATAGCCGCGTTTTCTTTTCTTACAATTTCAACTCAGGCACAGGACCTTGATTTTGCGAGGGGTATTGTTGATACCCTTACCTCATCTGCTTTTTGGGGAAGAGGCTATACGAAAGGAGGGATGGAGAAGGCCGGAAATTACCTGGTTGCCCGTTTTCGTCAGCTTGGATTGATTCCAATGGATGGGAAAGATTTTAAACAGGGGTTTTCCTATCCTGTAAATTTTTTCCCGGGAAGTATGCGTCTTGAAATTGACGGCATAAAATTAAAACCCGGTGAAGATTTTATCGTAAGCCCGGAAAGTAAGGGAATAAAAGCCCATGGCGAAGTTTTTAAAAAAGACAGCGCAGCATTTGCGGATCCTGAAAACAAATTATTGATCGTTCTGAAAGACAAACTTACCTGGAGTGTAGCACAGCAACAGGCAGATTACACTATGATCAGCGTTGACAGGAAAAAAATCACATCCGCAAAAAAATATAAGATAAATATTGAAGCAGCGTTCGATAAAAATTTTGAGGCGTTTAATGTGTGTGGAATGGTGAAGGGATCGGAGAAGCCGGATTCTTTTATTTTCATAACCGCGCACTATGACCATCTGGGCGGAATGGGGAAAGATGTTTATTTTCCCGGAGCGAACGACAATGCAAGCGGGATCTCTTTATTACTGAATCTCGCAAGATATTATGCGGAACATCCAGCGAAGTACAGTATCGGTTTTATTTGTTTTGCAGGTGAAGAAGCAGGTCTGGTGGGTTCTGATTATTTCGTAAAACATCCACTCATCGATTTGCATACCATTCGTTTCCTCATCAATACCGATCTTGCCGGAACAGGGGAGGAAGGTATAACTGTTGTAAATGCAACGGAATATCCCATCGAGTTTGCCTGGTTGCAGGAAATTAATGAAACTGCTCATTTGCTCGCCGCGGTAAATCCCAGGGGGAAAGCGGCAAACAGCGACCATTATTTTTTTACTGAAGCCGGAGTTCCTGCTTTTTTCTTTTATACACTCGGAGGTATAAAAGCCTATCATGATGTATTTGATAAAGCGGCAACACTTCCTTTAAATGAACATGAAGATCTTTTTAAACTTTTGATAGCATTCAACAAAAGGCTGATGGCCGAAAACTAATTATGAAAAATCTAATTACCGTATTTCTTTGCTTTCCCGTTTTTGCATTTGGTCAGGCTGCAGGCTGGCAACAGTCAATTAAGTACAATATGGATATTAATCTGGATGTAAAGACCAATTTGCTCACCGGCAGGCAAAATGTTTCGTACAGCAACAATTCTCCGGATACAATCCGGAAACTTTTCGTGCATCTGTTCTTTAATGCATTTCAACCCAACAGCATGATGGATGTGAGCAGCAGAAGTACGGAAAACCTGGTAATAGGGAAAACCAGGTCGGGCATGAATGCCACCGATTTCGACAGGCGTTTTAAGAAACGCGTGGTGGACCTGAAGCCAGAAGAACAGGGGTTTTGCCATGTCACTAAATTCCTGGTGAACGGTAAAGCGCAAAAGATCACCGAGAGGGAAACCATCCTGGAAGTTGAGCTGGATAAACCCCTGTTACCGAAATCAACCCTGAACTATGTTGTTGAGTTTTTTGAACAGGTGCCGAAACTTTCAAGAAGAAGCGGCAGAGACAGTGATGAAGGGATCAGGTATAGTA
>JAEWDG010000203.1 GCA_023390215.1 Bacteroidota bacterium
CGCTATAAGCACCCAGTAATAATTGCTGACCAGTTTGTCCTGCCGCGTAAAAAGTTCGCTGAACCTGGGTACCACCAAAGGATCGGTTACTCAGCAGTCCACCGTATTCGCGGGCAAAGGGCACACCCTGGGCCACACACTGATCGATAATGGCAGCGCTCACTTCAGCGAGGCGATGCACATTGGCCTCCCTCGCGCGGTAATCACCACCTTTTACGGTATCATAAAAAAGACGGAATACAGAGTCTCCGTCGTTCTGGTAATTTTTTGCAGCATTGATCCCGCCCTGTGCCGCGATACTATGGGCACGACGCGGGCTATCCTGAAAACAAAATGCCTTAACATTATAACCCATTTCTCCCAGAGAAGCAGCAGCCGAGGCTCCGGCAAGACCGGTGCCAATCACGATCACATCGAGCCTGCGCTTATTTGCAGGGTTTACAAGATTTACATGTCCTTTATAATCGGTCCATTTTTCGGCCATTTCGCCTGCGGGAATCTTCGCATCTAAAGCCATAAATTCTATCGGTTTAGTTCAGTTGTTAACGGATATCAATTAATTCACCCAATTCATATAGATCGCGACCGGCATCAGCGCAAACAGCACGCAAATGACCAGGGAATACAAAAAGCCAATTGTTTTAATTATGGGTGTGTATTTCCGGTGATTTAATCCAAATGTTTGAAACGCACTTTGGAAACCATGCAACAGATGCCAGAACAGAGAAGCAACACCCAGCACATAAATAATAACAGCAACCAGGTTATCCTGGAAAACTTGCTGCATACTTTTATACAGGTTGTGCGCTTCTTCATTGGAATATGCAAATAAAGTTGTTTGTTCCAGAGGCTGCACATTGGCCATCCCTCCGAAACGCGAGGGCACCCAGAAATGATAAAGGTGTAAAACCAGGAACATCAGAATCAATGTTCCAAGTAAGCCCATACTACGGCTGTACCAGGTGCTGTTCCTTTCCGGATGATTCACTGCATATCCAACCGGACGTGCACTTCGGTTTTGTTTCCAGAGAATGAGCCCCTGAACGATGTGAAGAATTAAAAATGCAAACAAGCCAAGTTCCATCGTACGAACGATCAGGTTGCTGCCCATGAATTTTGCCCAATGGTTGAAACTTTCTCCTCCATCGTTGAAGAAAATCATGGCGTTAATGCCGCAATGGACAATCAAAAAAGTGATGAGGAAAAAGCCGGTTGCACCCATCGTGAACTTTTTACCAATAGAAGTGCTGAAAAAATGTTTCCAGGTCATATATAGCAGTCGGGTTGAAAAAAGTGACACAAATTTAACGCAAGCAGGCTAAAACCAACAAGTTATTTAAAATGATTGTCGACGGCACCTAATCCAGCCGTCTTGTCATTTCATTGTCGATGAGCGAGAAAACCACTTCTGGCTTGAGTGTTCGCCATTGCGGAAGCTCGAGTAATTCAATATAATTTGTGAGGCGGGCTTTTCTAAAATCGTATTTGCTCTGTTCAGGAAGATCGAGAATAACTACCCATCCCCTGTCATCTTCCAGTTGTTCATGCCATTCTTCATAATAACTGTCATCGGAGGAATGGAAGTTGAGTACATTCTCTCCGACCAGAATAAATTTTTTTATTCCCGAACGAAAGAGCTGATCAGTAACCTCCCGCCTCAATGTCATAATATCATTTTCAATCGCATCATTCCATTCGCCGAGCAGCTCAATGATCGCATAACCCTGGTCGTAATCAGCAAACAATAATTTCATATATAATGTCCGCGATCCGAATTCGTCCCATTGAGGATGTATGTAAAAATTATAGAGTACCTGGCTGAATTCAAACTCACTGTAGCTCCTCCCGAAAAAAGGTGATTCCGGATCTTCTTCAGCCATATAAAGATGGCGCCAGTTGTAAAATGGTTCAATATCCTGCATACGAATTCGCTTAAGATCAGCTATCAAACATAACTCCAAAAAAAAGAGGCTATCCAAAGATAGCCTCCTACTTGTTAACCCAAAATAATCCCTTATTGAATCAATACTTTTTCTGTTAATATGATTTGTTTTGCCGCATCATATACATTCACCATATACATTCCTTTGGCAGGTGAATTTGGAATACGCACAGCCTGTACCTGTGTTCCTTTTGTGATGTTCACTGAACGGTTCAATATCACACGCCCAGCGAGATCAGATAAAACAATTGTATACGCACCTTCCTGCTTTCCTTCAAACAATACATTAAACGTATTTGTTGTGATCGGATTAGGATAGATGCGTGTACCTGCGTTTGCTGCGACCGGATTCAGTTTTGAATCAGACATATCGAATTTATTCTTCGCATCTTTTTCTTTCTGAAGAAGGAGGTTTGATCCTGCCAGGTCGGAGGCATTGAACTGCAGATCTGATCCTTCAATTTTTGAAGCTTTTAATTCATCCAGTTTGAATTTGAAATAACCTTCAAATTTGTTTGCGCTGGCAATAACAATTTCTCCATCATTGTTTACTGCCGCAGCATTGGTTGTATAACCCGCAGGCAGGCCACTGATCGATCCAAGATGTGTAGCCATGCGAGTATCGAGATCTACACTGAATACCTGCTGATTCGCGGAAATGATGTACAGTTTTCCGAATGCATCGGCCAGCATATCTCCGCCCCAGCTGGTGCACTTGTTATGCACCGAAATACCTTTGTTTGATTCTGCATCATATAATGCGCCCAGATCTGTGATCACCGGACGTTTGTCTGTGGTAAAGCGGATCAGGTGATTAGCATCATTACTGATCGCGTATCCGTAACCGTCTGCTGCGATCACCATGCGGGTGAGGTTTGCACCTTCGTCCCTTGGATCAGCAGCAACGCGCATCACTTCAGAGCTTAATGTATAGAATTGCGGAGTTTTCCTGCTTTCGCCGAGTTCTAGCCAGCGCAACTCACCCATACGCATAGGTGTAAAGTATAGTCTGTTTGATCTTTTGTCGTACGCGGCAGCAGCGACCATAGTTGCCGTCGGATAATCGCGCGATCCGAAAACATTAGCAGTTGCCGTCTGATCAACAGTTTGTTTGGTTCTAACGTCGGTTAACTGATAATTTGTTTTGCTGCGTTCGAATAGCGTTTTAGTTACCTGTCCTGTTCCCAGGTCAACTTCACGGATATTCATCCACTGAAAATTGTTCACGCCATCACCGGTAATTGCATATGCCTTGTTAGACTGGGCATTTGATGCGAGTGTGGCGAACAGGAAACCAGATGTAAGTAAAAATTTGATGTTCATAAGTTCATGTTTAGGTTTATTCCAGGTCTAATTTAGACTAAAGCCCCCAGAGATTCAAAAAATTTTTATCAGCGGGTGTTTTCTAAAACTTTTCGCACAGATCCATGTTTTTCAAGGAGTTCGAGCGCCAGGTCGTGATCAGAGATGCCCAGTTTTTCCATAATGATCCTCGCCCCTCTTTCCAGAAGTTTATTATTCAGCGGCTTCAGATCGACCATCTTATTTCCGCTTATGTGCCCTAACCTGATCATTACTGCGCTACTGATCATATTCAGCAGCATTTTCTGTGCTGTTGCCGCTTTCATCCGGGTACTCCCCGTAACCACTTCAGGACCAGTGATCACCTCAACCGGGAAATCGGATATAGCGGAAACAGGCGAACCGGGGTTATTTGATATAGAGGCGGTTTGTATGCCTAATGATTTGGCCTGCTCAAGCACATGCACCACAAAAGGGGTCGAACCACTGGCCGTGATCCCGATAATAAAATCCTTTTGCGAGATACCCCGTTTATCCAATTCCGCCCAGCCAGCTTCCGTATTGTCTTCTGCGAATTCTACCGCTTCAGTTATGGCCTTTTCTCCTCCTGCGATGATGCCCTGCACACATTCAGGTGAAACTCCGTAACTGGGCGGCATTTCGCTGGCATCAAGTATTCCCAGGCGCCCACTGGTGCCGGCACCGACGTAGAACAGTCTGCCTCCATCTTTTAATTTTCTGAAAACCGCTTCTGCGAGCGCCGCGACTTGCGGTAATATTTTTTTAACTGCATCGGCAATTGAATGGTCTTCTTTGTTGATTATGCTTAGAATTTCCGGGATTGATCTTTTGTCCAGATCCGGATATGCAGAATCCTCCTCCGTCAATTTTTGGTACGACATATTATTCTTTGTGAAATCTGATCAGTCCTTCCATGGGATTTTTCAACACCTTTCCGAGCTGAAGTTCGTAGGAAAAACAAAGTTCTTTCAATACATCCCTGAATATATAAGCCACGCTTCCAACAAAATTTATGGGCATTGTCCAGCTCTCCCGGTATTTGTAAATATGGTTAAAGAAAAAATCATTGAACCCATCTTCAATAATATTTTCGATCATGTAATGCCCCCTGTTTTCCGCGAGGAACTGTGCGAAATTGGCGAGATACCGGTTGGGCAACGGCTTTTTATAGACTGCATCCAGAATATCTGTGGGTTTCAGTTGGTATTTGGCATTGAACCGGTCCATGAGGTCGGCGTCGAAAGTATTATAGAGGTAATACTGAACTACTTTTTTACCCAAATAAGAACCGCCGCCTTCATCCCCCAGCACATATCCTAATCCCGGACTGTTTTTCACAATTTTTTTTCCGTTGAAGTAACACGAATTAGATCCCGTACCGAGAATACAGGCAATTCCTTTTTCATGCCCGCAAACTGCGCGGGCAGCGCCCATCAAATCGTGATCCACTGTAGCCGGAACTCCGGGGAAAACGCTGGAAATAGCCCTTGTAACCTGTTTTACGTTGACGGGATTACTGCAGCCGGTGCCATAAAAATGGATTTCATCAGGCACTGCTGTCTTCAAATGTGGAATCAGTTCCAGCTCAAGAATGCTGGTCATTTCTCCTTCGGAAAGAAAATAAGGACTCATCCCCTGTGTGAATGTTGTTCTTTTGCTTTTGCCGTTAACCAGGCACCATTCTGTTTTTGTAGAGCCACTGTCTGCGATCAGGATCTTACCCATGTTTTATTTGATATTGGATATTGAAAATAATTCAAAACGCTGAACCAACATAAAATTCTCATTGATCGCAAAAAATTAACTTCGTGGCCGGAAATAATCCACGCGTTGATTTTAATATGAAGAATAAAAAGTTTGAAGTCTGGCTACCACTTTGGTTTGCCATCAGCATGATCCTGGGACTGTTTTTTGGGTATAAAATGAGAGATGGAAATCCCGGTAAAAAGTTTTTCTCGATCGAAAAATCCAATCCTTTGGATGAGATACTTACACTGATCAATAAAAAATATGTTGATTCGGTGAATTTGGTTTCGCTCTCTGACACTGCTATCCAAGCCATGTTATCAAAGTTGGACCCACATTCGATCTACATACCTCCTGCCGACCTTGAAGCAGTAAATGAAGATATAGCCGGGAATTTTTTTGGTATCGGAATAGAGTTTAATATTTTCTCTGATACACTACATGTGGTGAATGTGCTGAAAGATGGCCCTGGCAACAAAGCCGGCCTACTTACGGGTGACCGGATCATCTCTGCTGACGGACATGTGTTGTCAGGGAATAAATCACCGGTAGATTCTATACGCAAATATTTAAGAGGTGAACTCGGTTCTGAAGTTAAATTGCAGGTGATAAGAGACGGAAAGGACCTTGCTTTTACAGTGAAGCGTGATCTGATACCTGTTACCAGTGTGGATGCCGCTTATATGCTCGACAGCGCCACCGGTTATATACGGCTAAACAAATTCTCGCAGCAAACCCACCGCGAATTTGCCATCGCCCTCGAAGGCTTGCAGCAAAAGCATATGAAATCCCTGGTTTTCGATCTCCGGGGTAATGGCGGCGGTGTTCTCGAAGAGGCAGTAGATATTGCAGATGAATTTTTAAGCGGAGATAAATTGATCACCTATACGGTGGGTGAACACATGCCCAAAAAAGAATACCGTTGTAAAAAACCGGGATTATTTGAAGAAGGTAAACTCGTCGTCCTTTGTGATCAGGGAACCGCAAGTGCCAGCGAAGTAATTATTGGTGCATTGCGCGATTGGAAAAGGGCAACGCTTATAGGGGCCAGGACTTTTGGGAAAGGATTGGTTCAGGATCAGTTTGACCTGAGTAACGGAGGAGCTGTTCGCTTAACAGTTGCACGGTATTACACACCTTTAGGCAAGAGCATTCAACGTTCGTACGCGAATGGAGCAAAGGCATATTACGATGAAATATCTGAACGCTTTGCCATTCATATTCCCGGGCATGACAGCCTGCACAGTTCACAGATCGCTCCCACTGACAGCGGTGGAATTGCGCCTGAGATTTATATTCCATTTGATACAACGCCCGGAACCATTTCCGCCCGTATTTATTCGAGGGGTATACTGAACAATTTTGGATATACATATTATGTGAGAAACAGAGCCATGCTCAACCAGTTTAAAGAACCTTCGCAGTTTGTGAGAGATTTCCAGTTGAATCCCGATAATTGGAACAGTTTCACAACACTGAGCACAAATGATTCGATAGATCTTTCGAAGATCTCTGACTCGGAGAAAAATTTCCTTATCAGCAGGATGAAATCAGCCATAGCCCGGCAGTTGTGGATGAACGAGGGTTATTTCGAAGTGATCAATATCAACGATCCCGCAATTAAAGCAGCGATGGAGATAATAAAGAAACAGTTGTGAGGGGTAAATTATTAGTTATTAATTATTTCACTTACCACTTGCAGCTTACAGCTTAAAAAAAAGCCCCCCGAAGGAGGCCAAAATCAACTAGCATGAAACGTACATCAAACCATCTTTTCTATTTAGGCGTATTGGACAATTACTAAGTCGAAATTATTTCACATAATTAAGTTTGAATGTAGTTGAAGGAACCGTTGTTGTATAGTAGATGTACTACTTTAAAAGGTTCAACAGTTCAAAATGTTCGATAGGTTTAAAAAGTTCCTTAGCTACGAATACATCTCATTTATCAAAAAGAAGGCAATTTTCACAGTTAGAATTTTTGTTTTTAGAGACAGGCGTTTTTACCTCCGGCTACTTGTTAAGCATCATTATTGTTAAAAAAACTAACAGTTTACACTACGTCTGTACTTATTGAACTTCTTAAACATATTGAACCTGTTGAACTTTTTAGAGATAACTCAACCATTTCCTTTCCGGGTGGCTTCTTTTATACTTATCGTACCAGGAACACAGGGGAAAAAGTGAAATAACAATGATCGCCCAAACCAGATATACAGTCCATAGTGGATATCCTTCTCCCGGCCTGATAAAATTGGGCAACATAGGATCTTTATTTATCCCTTCTGCAAATGAATGTCCGCGGGTTAGGAATGCAATCATCGAAAGGAGATGAATGAGAAAAAAATGCAGGATGTAATAGAAGAAAGGCACCCTGCCATATACACTGATCACATCAACCAGCTTTCCACGCGCCTTATCCCACAATCCTAAAAGAACGATCGCGGGGCCGATTGTCATACACATATATAAAAGTGAAGGCGGATATTTTTGTGTATTAAGAAAAGAAAAAACGGTGCGCATAAAACTATCCTCTTTTGTCCATAAACCCGGACCACCATACACGTTCAGGTAACGTAATATTATAAAAAACAGTGTGATCGTTATTCCTAATCTTACAAACAGCTTTTTGCGTTTTATGCCTTCAAATTTTCTAAACAGAATTCCGAAACAATAGCCGGTGATCATCAATCCCGTCCACGAAAGAAAAGGATAAAATACAAAAATGGAATGTGATTCATCCAGAGGGTAAACACCCGGCCTGTGCAACAATGCATACCAGACGGTGAAATGCTCAGTCTTGAATTCATAGAAATTAAGAAGGTTATGACCAAACACGATGATCAGTCCTATTGGAAGCAGAATATACACCGGAAGCCAGCATAACAGTCCGAGGATGATCATACTTATTCCAATTGACCAAATGGTTTGCAACCCGATTATATGATAGCCAGGATCAAAACTGAAAGCAAAATTGATCACCACTATTTCGATCATGATCAACCAGAGTCCTCTGGTAATAAGAAAAAGGCTGAGTTCGGAAGATGATTTCCGCGCGCGTTGCAAATATCCTGAGGCACCGGCAAGAAACACAAAAACCGGGGCGCAGAAATGCGTAATCCATCTCGTAAAAAACAATGCGAGGCTGGTTGTTTCCGGATCCAGGGGATCACGTGTCCATGCATCCAAATGAAAAAAATCGCGGGTATGATCGAGGGCCATGATAATCATCACCAGGCCTCTCAGGAGATCGATTGAAGTTATTCGTGCTCTTTTTACTGAAGGATCCGTCATAGCAGTTAATAGCAGTTACATGAATATACGATTATCTTAGTGTAACAATCTTCCACATTGAAAACAGTGCAGTACTCCAGAAAATGGTATAACAGGATCTCCGCGGGCAAAAAACTTTTAGCAAGTTTAGCGATCGGTACAATTACCGGTATTTCCATACCCATCAACGGTGGTTGGCAACTCAGCTTGATCCTTGGCTGGGATGTAACGGCTTTCTGCCTCATCGTTTTGAACTGGGCCAGTTTTTTCATTATAAATGAAACAGAGATTCCGGTTTTGGCCAACCAACAGGATGAATCAAGATTGGTGAGCTTTGTGTTTATTATAGTTGCCGCCGTATTGAGTTTGCTGGGAATAACATTTATGCTCGGCGATGAAGGTGTAACCGAAAGACCAAAATGGGAGATTGCCTTTACGCTGGTCAGTGTATCTGTCTCCTGGGTGCTTATACATACCCTGTTCACCCTTCGTTACGCACATCTTTATTATATCCGTCTGAAAGAACAACCGGAGCAAAAAGTTCTGGGGTTTCCAAATGAAACACATCCGAACTATATTGATTTCGCATATTTCGCTTTCATAATCGGAATGACGTTTCAGGTTTCGGATGTTGAGGTTAAATCGAAAAGGCTGAGAAGGATTGTACTCATACACGGCCTGGTTTCATTTGTCTTCAATACATTCATAGTAGCCTTGCTGATAAACATCATTGCCGGAAACCGATGATCTACTTCATCTCCCCTATCCGCACCTGGTTACTTAATAAGTTACCAAATTTTTTCCAGCGCTGTTCTGCAGTATTTGTATTCGTTTGAACGTATTTCGCCACCAGGTCAAGCCCATAATTGTAATTGATCACATAGCTCCGGTACTTCTTAATGAAATCGATTGATTTCCTTGCAGTGGGTGTTGGCATTAATGCATAAGATTCAAGCCAGCGCTGACCTTCAGCTTCCGTCATTGTTCCATTAATAAGTCCGCGAGCGACCTCATTGCGCGCATAATTAAGTTTTTCCTTCAGTTTCAGCGCATCATAATAAGCCGTGATGCCGTTTGTATCCAGGCCTGCAAGGGGCAATAACACATTTTTGGTAAAGGCCAGTTTTATTGAATCGGGAAACGCAAGCCCTACCCCATAATTTGCGGAACCTTCAGCGATCAATGATTGCGGACTAAAAAGCGGATACAGCGAAATTTCAATATAACCTTTATCCCTGTACAAATTTTTCTCCAGGAGCAAATTATATACATGATGGCCGGGATAACTTTCATGCGAAGCAACATCAATGGCCCTTTCAATAAATATGTTCAGGTCTGTATTGATCTCAACTTTACTTCTGTACCTGCCCTGGTACCAGTTATATCCGCTCCATGATTTATTCTTCACAAAATCCAGGGTGCAAAATTCTGATGCAGGCAGTTTAAAATGCTTTGCTGTTTGTTCGCGTGAAAATGCGATAGCCGCTTTGAATACGGTGTCGAGTTTATTCCTGGGGATGAGGAATTTTTTTGAGAGATCCTGTAAACGGTTCAGCACCGAGCCTGGGCCCGGTAAAGTTTTCTCAAGTATTTCGAGATAGTAGGTGAAATAAGCCTCTGAATGAACAGGTACATCCACACCAAAAAGTTCTCGCGCTTCTGTATCGAAATCTGATTTTTCACCACTAAATATTTTCACCCTGCGTTCAAATGCACGAAGTTGATCCTCGATCCAACCGGCCCTGTTTTTTTCCTCCGCATTTCCATATCTTTCCGCTTGTGTTTTGAGCTGGAGCCTCAGTATGCTTATCTGATCCAGAAATTTGCTGGCAGGGAAAGAATCCAATTTTGCCAGTTTTGGTTTTAAGGAATCAGGCCCATAATACGCATCTACAAAATCACTATCGTATTGTCCGATCTCCAATCCCAACCTCACATAAGCCTCCGCTAGTTTATTTAATTGCGATTGTGCTGTTCCTTCATGTTCTGCAAATAATATCGCAAGAAAAAAAATAAAACGCTTCATGCATGAATTTTATACGAAGATAATGGGAGGTTCACCATAAACCGGAGGAAGTCCAGGAGTTCAAATGGATCCATAGGGTTCAGAGGTTAAGATGTCATCTTTTTTTATCATCCGGACTTGATCCGGGATTTGTTATATCGAAGTCGACTTCGTTTCGATTAAACACTCCAGACTTAGCACTATTCGTATCTAACCTTGCCTTTGGTCTCCCTACGGGTACTTAATACTTTTTGTCTCCGCTCTTCTGCCCTAACCCCTACCTTTGCGCAAAATTCTACGATATGTGGCTGAATAATATCCTCGAAACGATTGGAAACACTCCCCTGATCAGGTTAAACAAGATCACGAAAGACCTGCCCTGCACTGTGCTTGCAAAAGTGGAATATTTTAATCCGGGTAATTCCATCAAAGACAGGATGGCGCTTAAAATGCTTGAAGTTGCGGAACAGGAAGGAAAGATCAAACCTGGTGGAACAATCATTGAAGGAACCAGCGGAAATACCGGAATGGGATTGGCTCTGGCTGCATGCGTTAAAGGTTATAAATGCATTTTCACCACTACCGATAAGCAATCAAAAGAAAAAGTGGACATACTGAAAGCCGTGGGTGCAGAAGTAATTGTTTGTCCCACGAATGTTGAACCGGAAGATCCGCGCTCTTATTATTCTGTTTCCAAACGACTTGCCACTGAAGTTCCGAATTCATGGTATGTAAATCAGTATGATAATCTTGCCAACAGGCAGGCGCATTATGAACAAACAGGTCCTGAAATTTGGGAACAGACTGAAGGGAAAGTTACACATCTGGTGGTTGCAACCGGTACAGGTGGCACCATCGTGGGAACAGGAAGATTTTTGAAAGAAAAAAATCCCAATATTAAAGTATGGGCTATCGACAGTTATGGTTCATTGCTAAAAAAATATTTTGAAACGGGCGAACTCGATCAGAAAGAAGTTTACCCATACATCAGTGAAGGTTTTGGAGAAGATTTTGTTCCTGATAATTACGATATGCAATGGATCGATGCATTCACGAAGGTTACAGATAAGGACGGTGCTGTGATGGCGCGCAGGATCGCAAAAGAAGAAGGAATGTTCTGCGGCTACAGCGCGGGGAGTTGCCTGCAGGGATTGATGCAGTTTAAATCTGAATTAAAAAAAGACGATGTTGTGGTTTGTATTTTTCACGATCACGGAAGCAGGTATGTGGGGAAAGTGTACAACGATCAATGGATGATGGAAAGAGGGTTTCTGGATGTAAAAACCTTTAAAGACCTGATCAGCGGCAGGGGAAATCAACGCACGATGACCATGCAACCCGATCAGACGGTTGGCGAAGCGATCGCGATGATGAAAACATACGATATTGAAAATATTCCCGTGTTTCTGAATGATAACAACGTTGGCTCAATTTCTGAGAACGGATTATTCATGAAGATCTTACAGGATCCTTCTTTGAAAGACAAAAGTCTCGGGGAGGTAATGGAAAAAGCTTATCCTGAAGTAGCTTTTGACACACCGGTAGAACGTCTGAGCACGTATATGAATAAAGAAAACGGTGCGGTTTTAAGCCGGGATGAAAGCGGAACATATCATATCGTTACCAAATATGACATTCTTCAGAGTTTGTCGAAGTAAACGGCATCGTAAATCTCCCAATCTTTCAAACACAGGACTGGCAAGCATTTGGTGGAAAATGTATGTAATGATGGTATTTAATCGTCCGTAAAATTACGGACGTTTTTTTGTGCGTTTTACGCAAAGGATGGTCGTAAGCATCCGATTAGACCGTGTAATAACAACAAGCTTAAAATAAGGCAAAACCGCTCTTGAATCCGGCCTTTCAATGTTGCATCTTTGTATCAGAAGTTGATTGATAGGAACAATATCAATCATATCCAAAGATCCTGATAAACCGAGAGAGTTACCTCTGCCAATATCTAAACCGAAAAGCCGAAAAAATCCAGTATCAGTCAACTTCTACCTATTAAAGTATAAAATAGATATACGCTTTACATCCGAAGAATCCAACGAAAAACCGGCATCCGATCCGGAAAAACCAGAATTCAGATCCTTACCGGTATAAAACACCGGAGAAAAACCAAAACATCCAAATCCTAACCCGGTATAAAACCCGGGAAAAACAAGAGCCCGAAACCAGGAACAAATTATTACGAGTAACCCCCTCGGAAACAGGTATCCTGAAAAGCCAATCCGAACAATTGGCAAATTATTGAACTTCCGCAATCGCCGGCATAGTGCAGGTTGTTACGGAAGTTTTTTTGTTGGGTAAACTGGAGAAAAACTTCCAACGCGGTTTAAAAATCCTGAAGGGATTTAATATTCCAGGATCTAATCGAATTAGCTTCGACCCTGAAGGGGTCGAACTCTGCAATTTTTTTGAAGCAAAATTGTGCGACCCCTTCGGGGTCGGTAATGTCAAGCCGGGTAATCTATAATGTTTGAACCTTTCAGGTTCACCCTAAGTTGGT
>JAEWDG010000280.1 GCA_023390215.1 Bacteroidota bacterium
GTATCACTGTCTACAATTCCATTATCGTAAAGTTTGAGATTGATATGTCTTGTGTTTACTGTTAAATGACTCTGCTCTGTCTGTTTACGTTCCACCATATTTTTTACGATTTCTGATGGAGGTGCAGGTTCGTCTTTTTTCGCAACAGGCGGAGGTGCCTGCTTTTCAGTTGGTAATCTGTTTTCGCCTGAATCCTCTGCAGGCTTTGGTTTTACAGGTTGGGATTTGGGCGCAGGCTTTGGCGCTGTTGGTTTAGGTGAAGGTGTTTGCTGAGCTTTTGGTGCTGGCCGGGTTGTTTTTGCAGGCGGTGGAGGAAAGCAGGGCTCTGTTTGTGCCCATTTAGGCATTTTATAAGGATTGTTGGCAACCTTTCTTAATTCAAAAGGTTCCGTCATCGGGATATTTATTCCACCTCTCATCAGCAATACAGCATTTAAATTTTTTTTTGGCTTCAAAGGGCTGAACCAAAAACTTATTTTCATCAGGATATGCGAGCCACTGTTCGCGATAAAAGAACTTCCGGTGATATACCAATGTTTGTTTTCGGGATCGTAATTGCCTTCAAATTTTGCAATACAATAGCTGGAGCGGTCGTTCAAAACATAGTCATACGTATAGCCGCAGAGTTGATTTCCTTTTTGCTGGATGTTTACCTGAATAAATTCATCTTCCATAACACCCTCCCAGACACCGGTGAGGTTCTGGGAATTTGCCTGAAATCCCAGCAAGGCCAGCAGGATGAAAATAGGGTAGCATTTAAACATATTTAAAACTACGAAAGAATAAATACGTTAATCCGCACCTGATAAAGTTTAGTGGGTTTTTAACGATGGTAACCCAGGATTTCCACCAGCTTTTCCGGGAGTTTTGGAAGCTTCCGCCTGTCGATGAGGAAGGAATTTAATTGTGATATCTCTTTGAAAATATAGTGTTTATCCATGGCTCCCTGTAAATACCCTGCACCTGAACTTCCGCCGGTTCCGATCCGGGTGCCGATCATGCGCCGCACCATATTGATATGCCGGTAACGCCATGCACCTAACTGGTTGTCTATTTCCTGTAATACTTCAAGCAGGCGGAATGGCAATTCAAGCATGGGGTAACCGCGGTAGAGCATGATAAATAGTGCTGCCCGGCAGGCTTTTGGCGATAACGCCCGCTCGCTGTTTTCATCTTTTCCATGAAAAACATCCCTGAAAAAATCCGCGTTTTTTTTCTCGCCTTCCGCAAGGCTGCTCATGAAGATCTGTTCATACTGTTCAAAGAACATTTTTTTATGATCCCCTGATTGCCATGCCGAAGACTCAGTAAACGGCATTCTTTCCAACCAGGCGTTTAAAAGTTCAAGTACAGTGGGCGTGTTTTCAACAGATTTGATCAGGTCGATCTCCGGTTGTTTTAACTGGCTGATATAATATTCCTGGCCATGGCGCTTTTCATATTTCAATCCCAGCTTGGCTTCCAATATTTTAAATTGCCAACTCTGAAAACCACTTGCAGGCCTCAGTTTGTCCCTAAAATCAAGAAAATCCATAGGAGTCATGGTTTCAATGATATCGATCTGCTGAACCAGTACACGGAGTATCGTGACGCATCTTTGTAAACGGTGCACAATGGTTTGCAATTCAGGCGAGTTATCGTTGAGTTTGGGCTGGTTCATGATATTCAGCACTGAATCAACTTCAAAAAGGATCTGTTTGAACCAGAGTTCATAAGCCTGGTGAATAATGATGAATAGCATTTCGTCGTGCGCAGCTTCATCTGCTGATCCAAAGCTTACAGGTTCCTGTGCTTTGATGATCTTATCCAGTTGAAGATATTCTCCATAATAAACGGGCTTCTGTTCCATTGCAAGAATTTTTGCAAACTTAGGAGTAGTTTGCCGAATGGAAATATGATTGTGATTCTATTCTACCGTATGAGTATCGTGCTCCCTTTGCGTTCGATCCGGCGGCCGGTATCGGTTTCGGTATAACGAAGAAACCATACATATGTTCCCGCATCAGCAGGGCGCGATTGAAACGTTCCATCCCATTTCTGCTGCCAGTCGCGGGTAAAAAACACCTGTTGCCCCAACCTGTTGAAGACTGCAAAGCTCAGGTCACGGGATTTATACGCATTCAATGGGTAGAGATAATCATTCAGTCCATCACTGTTAGGAGTAAACGCAGATGGGACTTCGATCCTGCAGTTGTTAATCACTTTCACCGGTTGCCGCGCAGTGTCCTTACATCCGTAATTATTTGTTGTGATCAAGGTGACCAGCGTCTCATAAGAATTCTGATACACAGGAAATGCATAAGGTAAGGGATCCTTAAGATTTGAAGTGGTCCCGTTTCCATAATCCCAGTACCAGTTTGTAATGGTTCCGATGCTGTTGTTTTTTATAACAGCAAAATCTTCGGGACAGATCAGTGAAGTTATTTCAAATCTTGCGTCCTGGTAATTATCGAAAACGATAGGCTTACTAACGGTATCGGCACAGAACCCGTTTGAGACAATGAGCGTAGTTAAACTGGGTTCAAAACTTGAATAAACCTGCGATGGATGCTGCAGTGAGCTGGAACCATTTGAAAATGCCCAGCTATACTGATTCACCGCATGTGCCCCATTATGGCTGTAATTAACGGTATTTGATAAACAATTGTAGTTGATGTTAAACTGAAAATCCGCGTTCACGGTATCTTTCACCTGAAAGCTGAGCGATGAGCCTGCGGGTGTTTCCTGCGCACATTCATCAACCAGGGTATTTCCGTCTGAACCTTTTTGCAGGATCAGTTGAAAATTTCCTGCACTGAAAAGCGGTGCTGATAGTTGAACAGAGATCCTGTCTGTTACAGCATTATTGCAGTTCACCGATGCTGAAATAACATTTACCGGATAAGCACCGGTGATCCTGAAATCAGATCCGTCAGGGGCAATACTATTGCATTTGATATTTTTTGAAAAAACCAGTTCAAGCTTGTCGGGTGCACATTTGGGTTTGGTCAAACTATCCATCGGCGTAGGTGCCAACGCGAAAATTTCGATCTCCAGTGAATCTCCCACGGCCAGGGGATTATCACAGTTATCTAATAAAGTATTTCCGTCAGACCCTATTCTCGATTTCAATACATAATTGCCCGGTGCCAAAGCTGAGGCAAGTGTGAGGTTCACCGAATCAAGATCAAAACCTCCGTTACATCCAAAACCGGTTGCTGAAACGATCGAAGGGCCGTTGGTTAATATGAAATCTGAACCATCACCTGCAAGCGTCCGGCACTTCATTCTCTTATTTAATTTGATGGTAAGGATTTTTGCATCGCAGGATGCTCTCACGGATTTTAAGTGTGGGGTAATCGTATCCGTTATCGAAGCAGTACCTCCTGTAAAATTCAATGCGTAACCATCCTGGCTGTCGGTGAAATGACTTACCAATAACAAATATGTATGACCTTCTATGATATTAGGCATGGAGGAAAACAGGGGAACACCGGGCCCTTCGCAGCGGATAAGAG
>JAEWDG010000021.1 GCA_023390215.1 Bacteroidota bacterium
GTGATCACAAATTTAAGTACGTCTTCTTCTGATTGGAAATATTCAAAGTTTACCTGGGGCAGCACAACGGCAACAGCAAAAGCCACCTACCTGGGAAGCAATAAATGGTCTTACACAATTACCGGCGGGTTACGTAGTTTTTTCAATATTACCAACGCCACTGAATCGGTTAAAAAAATTGCGATATTATTCAGAAGCGGGAACGGTAACCTGGTGCAAAGAAATGGCGATGGCAGCGACATGTACATTCCGGTGTATACCACAGCACTGGCAGCGCGATTCAAAACACCATTAACGCAACCTACTTATATACCACGTCCGGAGCTGATAAACAAAAATGTAGGAGAAACCATCTCCATGGAGGGTGTTGCCAATCAATCCAGCAATATGAAACTGTACCTGAACGGCGCGCAGGTGGCATCTAATTCTTCGGTTACCGTTATTTCAGCAAACCCAACGATTACGACTTCCGGCAATCAGTTATTAGTAGTTGAAGCAACTTCAGGTGCGAATGTGAGCAGAGATACGATCCAGTTTTTCGTAGCAGCGACCGTGGTTACGGAAGCCCTTCCTGCAGGTGTGAAACCGGGGATCAATTATGAGGCGGATGCAAGCGCTGTTACACTTTGCCTGTATGCGCCAAACAAGAACAGGGTTTCAGTTATTGGTGATTTTCCAAACAGTAACTGGACCGAACAAACGCAGTACCAGATGAAACGTTCGCCGGATGGAAAATACTGGTGGGTGCGTATCACAGGACTGACCCCAGGTACAGAATACTCTTATCAATATCTCGTGAATGGTGCTTTAAAAATCGGAGATCCTTACTGCGAAAAAGTGCAGGATCCCTGGAATGATCAATATATTCCGGTTGCTACTTATCCCGGGTTGAAACCTTATCCTGCTACCACATCAGGCGTGGTAAGTATTTTCCAAACCGGGCAAATAGCTTATAACTGGCAGACCACAAATTATAATCGTCCCGATAAACGCAAACTGATCATTTATGAATTGTTGCTCAGGGATTTTCTTGCAAAACACGACTGGACGGGTTTAAAAGATACCCTCAATTATTTACAAAAATTAGGCGTTACAGCGATCGAGGTTATGCCTTTCAATGAATTTGAAGGAAACCTAAGCTGGGGGTATAATCCTGATTATTATCTCGCACCTGATAAATATTATGGACCGGCCAATACCCTCAAACAATTTGTTGACCAATGCCACGCAAGAGGGATCGCTGTGGTGATGGATATCGCCCTGAATCATTCTTTTGGTTTATCACCGCTTGTGCAGTTGTATTGGGATTCTGCCAACAGCCGGCCCGCGGCGAATAATCCCTGGTTCAATCCTGTTGCCAAACATGCTTACAATGTAGGATACGATATGAACCACGAAAGTGCAGATACAAGATATTTCGTTAGCCGCGTGATGGAACACTGGTTAGTGAAATATAAAATAGACGGTTTTCGTTTTGATCTGTCAAAAGGGTTTACTCAAACACAAACCTGCGACAATAATGGCGGGAACTGTAATGTGGGAAGTTGGAGCAACTACGATGCGAGCCGAATTGCAATATGGCGTCAGTATTACGATACACTCCAGTTAAAATCTCCGGGATGTTATGCGATTCTTGAACATTTTGCAGCGAACGCAGAAGAACAGGAACTGTCCAATTACGGATTTCTGCTTTGGGGTAATTCTAACTATAATTATGGACAGGCAGCGATGGGCTTTGGAAGCGGCGGCGGATGGGAACTGCGCAATAATATTTTTACGGAAAGAGGATGGTCGCAGCCTAACCTGGTTACATACATGGAAAGTCATGATGAAGAACGCCTCATGTATAATTGTTTGAATTTCGGGAATTCCTCAGGTTCATATAATATACGGACACTTAGTACGGCATTAAAAAGAATGGAACTCTGCGGTGCATTTCTCTGGACCATTCCAGGTCCGAAAATGATGTGGCAATTCGGTGAACTGGGTTACGATTATTCAATTAATTATTGTTCGAACGGTACGATCAACAGCAACTGCCGCACAGACGCGAAACCCATCAGGTGGGATTATCTTACATCGAACGACAGGAAACATTTGTACGATTCCTGGAGAGCATTATGCGATCTGAGAAAAAATCCTATCTGGTCGAATTTATTCGTGTCAAATCAAATGAACTATAATCTTACACCCGGATTCAAATACTTTATGGTAACATCCGGCAATCAGAAAATGGTAGTGGTTGGGAATTTTGATGTGACCAGCCAGACAGGTTTTGTGAATATGCCTGCGCTGGCAAATGTTTCGAGCGATCATTGGTACGATTATTTCGCCCAGGCCAATACTAACATTTCTGCAAGTGCCCACACAGAAACATTTATTCTTGCACCGGGCGAATACAAAGTATTGTTAAGTGCTCCGCAGGTTATTCCTGTTACGTTAATCCGTTTTACGGGGAAGAAAAACGGGCACATCAATGAGTTGAGCTGGAAAGTGAATAATGAACAAAATCTGAACAGGTATGTGGTTGAACGCAGTGCCGATGGTGTAAGTTTCTCGCCCATTGGAGAGGTACCCGCTATGGCCAAAGAAGAATATTTTTATGGGGATAATATTCAGAACGTTCCCGGATCCGTTTTATACTACCGGCTGAAATCAGTTGATGTGGATGGTCAATTTAGCTATAGTTCGATCATTAAAATGGTGAGAACAGAACGGGGATGGATCGTGGAAGTAAGACCGAATCCTTTTTCTGAAAAAATTGTGTTACAGGTTGAAAGTCCGGTAAATGAAAAACTGAATATTGCCATCAGCGACCTGAGCGGTAAACAGATACTTAACCGGGGGGTGAATGTTTTTTCCGGAACAAATGTTTTCGATATACCTGAAGCGGCTTCCTTCCCCAGGGGTGTATATATGGTGAAGATCCGGGGAAATGCATATTCCCAGACGCTGAAATTGGTGAAAGCTGATTAGAACAGGAGATAACTGAAAATAACGACTGCTTATGCCTGCTGCTGAAAAATCGACGAATGTAAAAAGCCTTAAGACCATTCAGTCGGAGGTACAGAACATTAACCGGATCGCGCTTTCCGTTGACTGTGTCATTTTTGGTTTTGATGAAAACAAGCTGAAAGTGTTGCTGATCCGCAGTGATCTGAAAAAATACCACGACAAATGGTCATTGTTGGGAGATCTTATCGACGTGGCCGAAGATCTGGATGAAGCCGCCTATAGGGTTTTAAAAGAACGGACCGGTTTAAAAGATGTATACCTGGAACAGGTGCACACTTTCGGTAAGCCCCATCGACACCCTGCGGGGAGGGTGGTTACCATCGCCTATTGTTCCCTGATCAATGTGCAACACCACAAGTTGATTAAAAATGATAATGAGTTGCACTGGCATGATGTGGACAGTGTAAAAGACCTGGCCTTCGATCATCAGTTGATTTTTGAAACCTGTTATGAACGTCTGCAAAAAAGAATACAGGAGCATCCTTTGGGTTTCAACCTCCTGCCCAAAAAGTTTTCACTGAGAGAACTTCAAAACCTTTACGAGGCTATATTAAACACGAAGATGGACAGAAGGAATTTCCGGAAGAAGTTTTTTTCCATGGACTTCCTGATCGACACTGATGAGATTGAACAGGATGTTCCCCACAGACCCGGTAAGTTATATAAGTTCAATTTTGATAAATACGAAAAGCGGAAAAAAAAGTGGGTGGGTATTGATTTTTAAGGGGGGGATAAGGCTTCCCCGCTGTTGAAACGTCCCCGGCTTTTACATAGGGAATTAATTTAACAAAAAAATGTTATTTAATCAAAATGCTTTATTTTGTGTAAAATTTACACATTGCTTGTAGCCTCCCCGACGATAATAAATCGGCATGTTGCTTTGCTACATTTTTATAAACCAAAAATTTGATTGTTGCATTATGAGAAAAACAACTCAAAAAATTTTAAAACTACTGTCTGTTATGGTGGTTTTGATGTTGGGAACGCTGATCGTTTCCGCACAGAGCCAGGTAACCGGTACGGTAACAGATTCCAAAACCGGGCTCGGTGTTGCGAATGTTACGGTTGGAGTTAAGGGTGGCACTGCTTCTACCCAAACCGGTACAGACGGTTTCTTTAAACTGAATGTTCCGGCGAATACACAGACCCTGGTATTCAGTTCCGTGGGTTTTGCCACACAGGAAGTTGCGGTCAACGGGCGTTCAAGCCTTACCGTTAGTTTGGTTCAAACAGAGCAAAAACTCGATGAGGTGGTGGTAGTTGCTTACGGTACCCGCCGTAAATCTGACCTGACGAGTGCGGCAGTATCTGTAGGTACTAAAGATTTTCAGAAAGGAAACATTACTTCTTCTGAACAGCTCCTGCAGGGTAAAGTGGCAGGGCTGGAGATCACCAACGGAGGCGGTTATGCCGGGGGCGGAAGTAAAATCCGTATTCGCGGTATTTCTTCGTTGAACGCT
>JAEWDG010000060.1 GCA_023390215.1 Bacteroidota bacterium
CTTTTGATTTTTTGACTTTTGATATATTAAAATATGAATTTAGATCTCACTGGTAAAACAGCGCTGGTATGCGGGAGCACTCAGGGGCTGGGACTTGCAAGCGCGGTTGAACTTGCTTCGCTGGGCGCACGGGTTGTATTGATGGCCCGTAATGAAGAAAAGTTGAAAGAAGCAAGGGCGAAATTATCAGTTTCTAAAAACCAAAATCACGCGTATCTTATCGCAGATTTTTCGGATATATCAACAGTGGAAAAAGCAATCACAGCTTTCGTTGTTACCAATCCTGTTCATATTCTTGTTAACAATACAGGAGGTCCCCCCGGCGGCCCGGCACATGCAGCAAAGCCGGAAGCCTTTCTTTCTGCGTTTAATGCACACCTGATTTGTAATCACATACTTGCACAGGCAGTTATTCCTTCCATGAAACTGGCAAAATACGGGCGTATTATTAACGTGATTTCAACTTCCGTTAAACAGCCCATTCCCGGATTGGGGGTTAGCAATACCATTCGTGCCGCTGTTGCCAATTGGTCGAAAACATTGGCTGGAGAATTAGGGAGCTTTGGAATTACGGTAAATAATGTACTTCCGGGCTTAACCCAAACTTCCCGCGCAGACTATGTTATTCAAAAAAAAGCGGAAGAGACAGGAAGATCAGCGGATGATGTGGTTGCGGGTATGCTCAGGGAAATTCCCGCGGGCAGGATGGGGCAACCAGAAGAATTTGGAGCCGCGGTAGCTTTTCTTGCCAGTCCTGCTGCCGCATATATTAATGGTATTAACTTGCCTGTGGATGGTGGCCGAACCTCATGTCTTTAAATATTAATACAATGAAAAAAATATTCGGATTATTATTCATTGCCGGAATCATTATATGCAGTTCCTGCACAGGTCAGGAAAAGATCCGGCTGAGCCCAAAAGAATTTCAGGCTAAGATCGAAAAAGATACCGTTCAGTTGCTTGATGTGCGCACAGCCGGCGAGTATAATTCCGGACATATTAAAAATGCCATGCTCGCCGATTGGACGACGCCCACGGAGTTTGATCGCCGTACACAATTTTTAGATAAAAATCGCCCGGTTTATATTTATTGCCTTTCCGGAGGAAGGAGTGAAGCTGCGGCAAAAAAGCTAAGATCCGCCGGATATTCAGTTTATGAATTGGCCGGGGGTATTAAAAGCTGGAAAATGGAAGAGCTCCCCATAGAAGGGCAAACTGTAACAAAACAACAGAGCCCTGAGTCTTTTAAAATGAAGGTTGCCTCAGGAACAGTATTGGTTGATTTTGGCGCATCATGGTGCCCGCCCTGCAGGGCAATGGAGCCCATACTCAGCGCAGTAAAGAAGGCAAAAGGAAATTCTATTCAGTTTGTGGAAGTGGACGGGGGTAACGACATCGAGATCATGAAAGCCTACGATGTAACCGAGTTACCGGTGTTCATTATTTTCAAAGATGGCAAACAGGTTTGGAGAAAAGACGGAATTGCCACAGAACAGGAATTGATGGAGCATCTATAACTACAAATCCCTAAGTGAGAATTCTAATATATCGTAAGCACAACCTTACTTTACTTCTTCGCCAAAACACCCTTCTTCTTCATATCACCCACAATCGTTTTGGCGTAATCGTAACTTAAGGCTCCCGCCGAAGCAGGGTCAAAACTCTTTCCCTGTACCGAATAAACAAGTTCGCCCGAATTCAGATCGTACATATTTGATTCCAGGAAGAAATTGGTTTCAGTTGTATAATATCCCGGTGTATATACCCGGTCGTAAATAGTAGTGTAATATCTCCTGAAACGATTATAATAAATTCCCACTGGCTGATAACTTACTCTGCCTGGTGTATAATGTTCTTCTTTCGATTTGTCCAGCATGCTTGTAGTGATTACCGCGTCAAATCCACTGCTTTTTAATTGTTCTACAATCGCGTCTTCTTCTATTTTATCGAAAGCTTTGGGACCATATTGCTGCATCGCAGATACCGCATTATATCCTAAATTGTTCAGTTGCGCAACCAGGGCATTTTCAATTTCTGTTCTTGTTGAACGGTCTTTTTCGTTAATAATACCCAATACCATTATCTTATGGAAAGAAGCAGTACTGATATTGTCAGACTTCCAGGAAGAAACAACCTGCGTGTTGCCGCATGAGCCAAAAATGAAAGCTAAACCTGCCAGGACAATAATATTTTTCATAATGCTGTTTTTTGTTCTATAATGTTTCAAACCCTATTCCATAAAAGTAAATGAGCTATGTTCCCAGGGAACTGATCCATGTTTAGTTAAAAATTGATTTTTAATTAATTGTAAATCATATAGATAAACTAAAAATGCTAACCTGATCGTTCAGATAATTCATACTGGCAGTACCGGATCAATTCAGAACTGGGGAACGAGTTTCAGCCCTGATTTTTTCTTTCCCACAGTTAGCGCTGTTATGTGGAAAACTGCCGGGAGCCACAGCCATCCTCAATTTTTATATTCGCGGGCTAAACGCTGCAAGGGCTGAAGAGTAAAAGGATGGAACCGCAGCGACCCCCGTCTCGATACTGCTTACCCACGCATCATAAAAAACAATGGCAGAAAAAAATCAGTTGAATTATACCGAAGAGAGTATCCGGAGTCTCGATTGGAAAGAGCATATACGGCTCAGGCCCGGTATGTATATCGGCAAACTTGGGGATGGCTCCAGTCCGGATGACGGCATCTATGTTCTCCTTAAAGAAGTTATCGATAACTGTATCGATGAACATACGATGGGTTTCGGAAAACACGTAGATGTTAATATTTCAGATAAAAAAATTACAGTACGCGATTATGGCCGCGGAATTCCATTAGGTAAACTGGTGGATGTTGTAAGCAAGATTAATACGGGCGCGAAATACGACAGCAAGGCGTTTCAAAAAAGCGTGGGGTTAAATGGTGTTGGTACTAAAGCCGTAAATGCGCTCAGTAAATATTTCAAAGTGGAATCTTTCCGGGATGGAAAAGAGAAATTCGCGGAATTTGAAAAAGGAAACTTGCTTAAAGAAAGTAAGGAAACTGCATCGAAACAGGAAAATGGAACATTAGTGACCTTTATACCTGATGAATCTATATTTAAGAATTTTCATTTCGTTCAGGAGTTTCTCGACAATCAGTTTTGGAACTATTGTTACCTCAACGCCGGCCTGGTGATGAACCTCAACGGCAAACGTTATGTGAGCAAGAATGGTCTGCTCGATCTTCTTCAACGTAAAACCAATGAAGATGAGATTCGTTATCCCATCATTCATTTAAAAGGAGAAGATATTGAAGTAGCAATAACCCACGAGAACAGCTATGGTGAAGAGTATTATAGCTTCGTAAACGGGCAGTTCACTACACAGGGGGGAACGCATCTTGCAGCTTTCCGCGAAGCTTATGTAAAAACCATCAGGGATTTTTATAAAAAAGATTATGATGCTGCGGATATAAGAGGAAGCATTTGTGCTGCCATTTCTGTTCGTGTTCAGGAGCCGGTATTTGAATCTCAGACGAAAACAAAATTGGGTTCTTTGCATGTAGCTGAGGGTGGACAAAGCATGAAATCTTTTATTGCGGAATTTCTTGCTAAAGAACTCGACAATTATCTGCATCGCAATTCTTCGGTTGCAGACGCTTTGAAGAAACGGATCGAGCAAAGTGAACGTGAACGTAAGGACATGGCCGGTATAAAAAAACTGGCCAACGAGCGTGCGAAGAAAGCCAACCTCCATAATAAAAAACTCCGCGATTGTAAATTTCATTACGATGACCAGCCATCAGGAAAAGATAAGGACGCGATCCTGGAGAGGCAAAAGGAAACAACCATTTTCATCACTGAAGGAGACAGTGCCAGTGGATCTATCACTAAAGCCCGCGATGTAAACACACAGGCCGTATTCAGTTTGCGCGGAAAACCGTTGAACTGCTTCGGCCTCACGAAAAAGATCGTTTATGAAAACGAAGAATTCAATCTTTTGCAGCATGCGCTGAACATCGAAGAAGGTTATGAAGGATTACGTTATAACAATATCGTTATAGCAACCGATGCTGACGTGGATGGACTGCACATTCGTCTGTTGCTCATGACTTTCTTCCTGCAGTTTTTCCCTGATATTGTGAAAAACAATCACGTGTATATTTTAGAAACACCACTATTCCGCGTACGCGATAAAAAAGAAACGATTTATTGCTATGATGAAACAGAGAAGCAGGCAGCCATAAAAAAACTTGGGGGTAAGCCTGAGATCACGAGATTTAAAGGACTAGGGGAGATCAGCCCTGAAGAATTTGCCCGTTTTATCGGTGCGGATATGCGCCTGCAGAATGTGATGATAGAATCCGGAGACCACGTACAACAATTACTTGAATATTACATGGGCAAGAATACACCACAACGCCAGGAATTCATTATTGATAACCTGCGTACTGATCTTGATTTTGTAGAAGAATTAGCAATAGCATAACATGATATCACATATTGTATTTAATGAGGCGGATGTAAAGGTTTTGGAAGAAGCCATTGCACTGGAACAGGGGCTGGAAGGAAATGTAGTTCAGATCAAAGACGACTATTCCGTTGGACCGCTGCGTAATATTTATGTAGGCGAAGGCATTGAAAACCGAAAGAACTGGTGGCGAGAAGTGCTGGAAGGTGGAGATGCGGAGGGGGCGGTAGATGATGGGTCAGTTGATGATCAGAAAACAGTTGCCGGGCTGGTCGGGAA
>JAEWDG010000073.1 GCA_023390215.1 Bacteroidota bacterium
TGTGATTCCACTTCCTGCTGCGATAAACAAAAAGGCATCCCTTTCATGAATGATATCAGGTGAAGTAAATTGACCAGTGATATCATCCGCATAAAGAACTTCTCCTGGTTTGGTATTAACAAGTTTGCGGGAAAACTCTCCGTTTATAATGTTTTTGACAGTAATTGAAAAATTTCCGATTGCATCTTTATCAGTTATCGAATAGGATCTTCGCTTTTCACCACTAACGGTGTCAAAGCATAATATAATGTACTGTCCCGGTATAATGATGGGTTCCCATGAGTCCAAAGCGGAAAGCCACAGTGTTCTGCTGTCTGCCGTTTCTTTAATAACCTTTAAAACGCGGAGTGGGTGCCTGTTCAAATGATTTATTCTTGTTGTCTTCTCCTTAGAGTAATGGCTGCATTTTTTTTGAGGTCGCCGGAGAAACGCACTTCATGCCTTACATTTCCATCCTGCACAATCAGTAACCCCGTATTCGGCGGAATTGTTCCCAATGTTTCAGCGAACATGACGATTTGTAACTCGTCATCAGTTCCCTTAGGAACATAGATTTTTTTGGATATGGGACGTGTTGACAATCCCTGCTTTTCCATGATCATTTTTCCATTCACAATAACACTTACTGTGTCTCCATCAACTTCGCCGTTATCATATAAAGTGAATTGGAGACTGTCTGAACTGAAATAAATGGTCTCAATGTTTTCTACTGTTCTCCCGGCAAGAACGGATACAGCGGATGGTGCATTATCTACTGAAGAGACCACAGGTGCCTTAGGCCTGGTTGCGGCAGCAAGGGGAGCTGATGGGACCGTTTCATCGGAGGATTGATCAATGACGGGCTTTCGTATGGGGGTTACATTACTGGCCACAGGCTGCGGTTCAGGTTTTCTTGTAGCAAGGTCTTTGTAATTAACAGCCGGGCGTTTTTTTGCCTGAACAGCATACATCGGTTTTTCTTTTTGCGGATAAGCCATTTTTTTTGCAGTGATTACCAGTTTTGCGTGCAGAGCCGGTTCAAGTGGTACAAAGGAGAGGTCCCGGTATAGATTCATCTCCGCCAGTTTTTTTCCAACATCTGTTTTATCTATTTCTGGCGTTTTGCTCAACACTATGTCACCGCTTGCAGATCTCAGGTCTTTCGTTTTCTCCGTTTCGAAACTTCCTTTAAGCACCGGCGTCTGGCCATTCATTTCAAAAGTTAGTTTATTGTGCTGTCTGATCTTCTTTGCGATCTTATCCTGAAAATTATCATACAGCAAACCATCATCATCGGTTAACAGCATATTCCCTTCCACTCTAACCTTAATTCTGCGAACAGCAACCATTTCCATGGAATTAACCGTATACGTAGTATAGGAATATCCTGATAAAACTCCGTTACTGTCTGAGATGGCCAGTTCATATGGAAGAAATTTATCCGTCGTCATGATCTTACCTTTCCAGATCCCGGTAAAATCCTGGCCCTGAACCAGGCTAATGACCATCACCAGAAAGATGTTGATCAACAAAATTTTTTTCATAAAAAAGATTTGCGGGTATATCGGAGCCCAAAGCTTACTTAATTTACATTAAAGTTAGATTTTCTTCGTTAAGCACTTGTAAATGGATAATTCAATACTATATATCATAATTTCCGCTGTTGGCGGTGTGGTGGCAGGTGGGTTGATCGCCCTTCTGATTAAATTAAGGGCTTCGAAACTGGAACATGGGCTTACAGAGGAATTAAATAACAGAAAACTTTTAACGCACGAGTTAAAAAACAAACTGGCCGAGATGGAATCGCAGTTTGAACTCGCGAGAAAAAATTTTGAAACCAAAAAAGAAGTTTTTGACAAAGAAAAGATTGACTTGAAAGCAGAACTGTCAGACCTGAAACAAAAAAATCTTGAATTGGATCAGTTGCTTAAGGAAGGGCAACCTATGATTCATTCGCTGAAACTCAAGCTAATTGAAGCTAACAATAACCTGGCCCGCTATAAAGGAAGATTCGGGAATCTTTAATGTGGTTTCAGGACTTTAAAAAGAAAATTTTCTTTTTCAGCCTGTGGGAAATAATAATCTGTAGGCAGGTCGAGAATTTTCCGCAATAAAGTTTTGATCTCTTCAAAACTGGAAGGTTTTTGCACATAAAGGCTGGCGCCTTTTTGATATGTAGTTTCAATTTGTGAATCCCAGGTGGATGTGGAATAAATGAACACAGGCACATCATTCAGCCAGGGAATGGTTTTGATTTCGTCCAAACATTCAATTCCACTTTTTTCATCCATATTTAAATCAAGAAAAATGAAATCCGGGAGGTGATATTTAAGATCTTCAAATTTTTTAAAGAGGTTGGGCTCAAACCAGGTAGATGTAACCTTAAAATCCGGCTCTATCGCTTTAAACGCCTCGACGAATAATTCGCGATCATCAATATCATTATCTACAAGGAGAATATGCATTCGCTAATTCGTTTTGAATTTAAGAATTTAAATCTGATACTTCATCAACTTTCCAAAAACGGTGAGTTCAATAATTGAAACAACCTTCAAAACGAAAAAAAAAGGAGGGACAAAATAGAAATTAAGTCCCGTAATAAATCCAATATCCTATGAAAAACCACTCACACTCTTTCATATTCTATGCCATGTACTGATAGCTTGAAATATTCCTGACCCTGGAAAAACTTTCCACATCTACTTATAGTTGAATGATTTACCTTCCCCGGATCGTGGAGCATCCGCTCATCTCTTCGTAAGTTTGGTATCATATGGTGAATAAAACGATTTTGATTTCAGGCGTAACGGGAAACCTTGGCAGGGCAGTCGCGGAAAAATTTATTGATCAGGGGTATGAAGTGTACGGACTGGCAGACATAAGTACTCCCAATGTCGAAGGTTTGTCCGGATATTTCAGAGCAGATCTTGCCGATCCGGAATCGATTGCCCCGGTGCTAAAACAAATAAAACAGCGCATAGAGCGAATTGATGTAATCGTTTCCACTGTGGGAGGATACATGTCAGGAGGGATAACTGATATGGAAAGTGAAGCGATGATGAAAATGTTCCGGTTGAATTTATTTTCAACATGCAATTTTATTATACCGCTGTTCAATCAAATGTTAGCTCAAAAAAATGGGAGGATATTTTTGGTTGGTGCGCGTGCGGGCCTTTCTGCCCGGCACCGTGCGGTATCCGTTGCATATGGTTTGTCTAAAGCGGCCATCTTCGCATTGGCAGAATCGCTGAATAAAGAAGGGGAAAAACTGAATGTAGTTACTTCGGTGCTGGTTCCTTCGATCATAGATACACCACAAAATCGTCAGGCTATGCCAGACTCAGACTTCAACAAATGGGTAAAGCCCGAACGGATCGCTAATGTCATCAGTTTTTATGCATCCTCGGATGCAGAAATCCTCAGGGAACCAGTGATTAAGGTGTATGGCAATAGTTAGATCGTTATCAAAGGCAAAAACAAAAAACATCAACTCCGGAGAGCTGATGTTTTCGATGCATTGTTTCCAAAGGGATTTTTAATTAAGGCAACAAAACCCTATCTATCACATGTACAACTCCATTGGTGGCCATAACATTTGTTCCGATGATGTTGGAAACAGCACCTGCATTTCCGCTACCCGTAATCGTTGGCCCTCCACCTGAACCATTGGTAAGATTTACGGTGGCATTTGATCCGGAGAACATTTGAATATTACCATTTGAAAGATCAGACGAGAACGCCCTTCCTGTTTTTACATGATAAGTCAATACTGCCTGCAGGGTAGCAATAGGAATATCATTAATGCTGTTCAATGAAAGTGCTGAAAGTAGATTTCGGAAGGCAAGATTCGTTGGTGCAAATACAGTCAATGTATTTGAGTTCAGTAAATTGATCAATCCGGGAGCAGCAGCATCAGCCCTTACCACAGCTACTACTAAAGAATCGAGCCCGGTATCTCCACCACTATTTGCCTGGGCTGTTGCAACCATATTACCTCCGGCAGGTATCAGCACCTTGTCGAGAATATGGATTACCCCATTGTCTGCTGATACATTTGCTGTGTTTACTTTAATACCGTTTACGAATACACCGGCAGCATTGCGGGTAACAAAAATGGAATCAGAAGGATTGTTTGCAGTTAATACTTTAGCATTGGGACCTGCGGGAACATCTGCAGCAAGTATTTTACTGGTTAAGGTGTAGTATAATAACAGTTTACGAAGAAAATCTGCACTCATACCGTCAATGCTCGCGGAAGTGATCCCTGAGGCAGCAAAGGCGGCATCGTTAGGGGCAAATACAGTAAAGGGGCCCGTTCCGGCTAATGTAGTCTGAAGCCCTGCTTTTACAACGGCCTTTTCAAGCAACGAGAAGGAGGGATCTGCTACTACCTTATCAGTAATGGTATTTGTAGCCGGGTTATTGTTACCATCGTCGTCCTTTTTACAAGAACTGACTGCAGCGGTTAATGAGAGCACCATCAGTGCTGCCCCAATCAATTTTGAGAATCTGAGTTTTGTTGTCATGACCTTGGTTTTGTTTAAACAATTTTTGTTTGTCTTAAACAAAACCTAGCTAAAAAGATGCCGGAACACAACAAAAAAGGCTATTCTGCCTTTTTATCCGGGTTTGATTAATCGTTGCCAGATAGGAAGGAGATAAACCTAAACGGAATCTGCTATTTGTCAGTAATATACTGACGTGTTCGTTAGTTTTATTAAAGGTGTAGACGAATTTCACTTCAGTATTTTTGAAAATGGGCTGCCCTAAACGGACAGCCCTTTGTACTAAGCTGTTTTCAAGGGACCTTAATCACTGCCAAGGATTGAAGCAAGGATTACGATAGATCAATGATAAGAAATTTCTTAAGATAATTCTGATCTGGCAACTGGCTTAGGATGAAGTGGATAATTTCCGGATAATAAAAGAGCCGTAGCGTTAGCTACGGCCCGCAATCCTTGCAGTTGGTTCATGTTGAACCATTGCTTAGCCCAAAGGGCTGCTGAAAAATAATTTTCGGCTTATTTTATTTTAAAGAATGTTGAGATTTGGATCTGCGAAATCAGGATTCTGTTAAACAGAGTTGATATCGATGTGTGCTGGATTTCAATTTTATTTCAGCGGCATTAATACCTTTTCAAAATAGAGTTTCCGAACTTCAATTATTTCTGAAATTTTTTTCCATCTTGTTTGGATACATTTTAAAGTTGATCCTAT
The DNA here is from genome assembly GCA_023390215.1 of Bacteroidota bacterium. Classification (GTDB taxonomy): domain Bacteria; phylum Bacteroidota; class Bacteroidia; order Chitinophagales; family Chitinophagaceae; genus Ferruginibacter. Next base: position 5,197 of record JAEWDG010000073.1, read on the forward strand.
CACTTCTGAATATGATTCTGTATTCGAAATTTGACAGTCTGAAATATTAAGTAAATTTTTCCGAAGGTATAAAGTATGTTCATTAGGTAAAGTTGAACTAGGGCTTAGTGACCGCGTTAGGATTCAAACCTAAAACCTCCCCGACCAGAGGTCGGGGTGCTCTATTGTTT
>JAEWDG010000077.1 GCA_023390215.1 Bacteroidota bacterium
AAACATTACCGGCAACAATTGTAGTTGAAGAACATCCGGCCAAGTACACAGTTTACTATAACGGAACTGATGTTTGGAAAGATAATGATACCCATAAAGTAAAATATAAAGTAAAAAAGGACGGCACGATTAAAGTGAAACCTAAAGACTAATAATATCAGGGGGCGAAAGCCCCTTTTTCTTTATGAATATAAAACTGCTTTTCCGGCTAAGTTTCTTACTCTTTATATGGGGCTGTGAGGAACCTGAGGCCAAACTGATCAGGAAAATTGACCTGCCTTCCTACCCTTCCGGCTCTGCGATTACAACTTTAAATGGCCGGTTTTATATCGTGGGAGATGATGCTCCTGATATCCTGGTCCTTGATAGCAATTTAAACATCATCGATTCGATCCCTTTGTACGATTCATTATACGCAGGCCGACTGCCAAAACAAAGAAAATTTGATCCCGAGGCGATGACAACCTATCGTGACGCCTCTTCAGATAAACTCATTTTATTTGGCTCCGGTTCACTCCCATCGCGCGATTCCGCCATGATCGTTGATCCCTCAGACCACATGATTGAACGTGTTTCGCTCACTCCGTTCTATAACCGGTTTAGGAAAGACAGTTCAAACCAGGTAAACATTGAAGGAGTTACACATTTTGCCAACAGTTACATACTTGCTAACCGGGGAAACCAAAATTTCAGGAAGAATCACCTCATTGTTGTGCCCCCGGATTTTCTGACCAAACAGGATTCCGTAATATTCGAGTTATCGAAATTTGGTTTTGATGCCGGCAAAAATATATTTTCCGGGGTTTCCGACCTAGTGTATTCGGAGAAATCAGATTGCCTTATCGCCTCCATCTCCACCGAGGCTAACACAGATAACTTCCATGATGGAGCCATTGGGAGGAGTTATTTATGGATGATCGCCAATTTTTCGAGGATGAAAGGTATGTCGGCTATCAACCCTGCACGTATAATAGATCTGACGGCCATTGATCACCGCTTCGCGGAACAAAAAATTGAAGGCCTGACGATAATTAATGAAGACAAGATATCTTATACACTGCTGCTGGTTGCCGATAATGACGATGGGCAGACCGCTGTCTTCGAATTCCAGCTTTTCAAAAAATAACGGTTTCCAGTCATCCGGAATTTTATTCCACTCATCACGCTATTATGCCATTCAATGTACTATGTATTGCATAATAGTAGGCAACACCCTAATTTTACATCATCAAAACAACACAAAAGAATAGCAAAATGAAAAAGTCATTAAAAACCAACAACTTAACAATCGAAAACTTATTTTTAAGTCTGCAAACCGGAATGATCCTCGCAGTAATTACTGGATTTTTGTACATCTCCTATCTTGGTATGAGCAAACCGGAAACCATCAAAAACAGCAAAACTGAAAGTTCGGAGATTGTGATCAAGACCAGCCCGATCGGCCCCAGAATAGACGGTTAATCAATTATAAGAGTTCTGCAAGCAGACCGCTGACTTCATCCGATTGCGTAACGATCATAAGATGAGCGCCTTTAGGGATAATGAAATCAGGCTTGCAGTACCGCAGGGGGAAAATCTCGTCATTTTCTCCATGGATATGAATCAACGCCGGCGGTCTCCACGTATTTTGCCACTTACCAATAGCCTTCAGTGCCCATTTGATAAAATGGGGATCACTATCCCGGATCATATCCCTGATCAATTTTCTTGCATGAGGTGCTTCTCCGAAAAATATCCGCTTAATCATTGACCCCGATTTTAGCCAGGAAACAGGAATTATCCGGAACAGCCGGAGCTTACCGGCAAGTTTCAATCGCTTCGGAAAAGACTCATGTGTATGCACACTTGAAATAATGATGGTACGGTGCGACTTCAGTATACGGGCAATTTCCACAGCCACCATCCCACCCATTGAGAGTCCAACCAGGATAAAAGGCTCTCGCTGATCTATCGGTTCCGCCAACCTTCTGCTGTAAGACGCCAGGCTTTCGCCTTCCTCCGGCTTTATCCATTCAAGAAAGACCGGATCAATATGTTGGGGCAAACTTAGCTTACTAAATGCCCGGGCATCCGCTCCCAATCCACTGATGAAATATACCTTCAACTATTTCGCCGGCTTAATCGTAAAAGAGGCTTTTTTATCACCCCAAAGCAAAGTGAAATTACCGCCGCTGTCAATATTCATCACCAGTTTTTCGGAAAACGCTTCCGGCTTTTCTCCTTCCACATTGATCCTAAGCGCATCTTCTGATTCTTTATAATTAAATGCTCCCCATTGTTTAGCCGTTTTATTGAAGATAAACGTCCATTTATTTCCATCATTAATGGAAAACAAAGCGTATTTGCCTGCAGAAAGTTTTTGACCGTTGATCAGCGCATCCCCGCTTATACTGATCACACTGGCTTCATTCGCGCCTGTTCGCCAAACTTTTCCGGGCAAGGGTTCCAGATCTTTGCCGATAGTTCTGCCCTTAACTGAAGGCTGGCTATAATCTAAGTCTATCTTCAAACCATCTACGGTCTGGGAAACGGAAACAGGTGGGCTGACGCGTTTCGCTTTGTCATTTTGTGCATACAGTGGAAGTACTGCACCGAACACGGCAATTAAAAGAAATAGCAAAGGAAGAATTCGTTTCATATTTTTAGTTTTTTTAAAGTTCCTGAATATTTATAACAAAACACAACCCTTTCGGGTTGTGCCTTTTTGACCATTCCTCCACAGAACAGGTGGAGGAGCAGCCGAAACTAAACTGGTTGATTTCTTATCATACCAAAACTGAACAGAATATCTTCCGGTTCCAATACTTATTTTAGAGTATGCACATCTGTGGATTTTTAAAATCAGGTATCTTCTCTGTCGTCCTCTGGTTTCTTGCTGGATCAACATGTGCGCAAACAGCACGTATAGATTCTTTAAAAGCAGCGCTCCGGATAGCTCAAAATATGGAAGAGAAAGTGGAGGTTCTTTTAAATCTCTGCGATCAGTTCAATTCCCTGCCGGCTGACAGTTTACTCAAATATGCACAACAGGGACTGGCTCTTCAGCCTGAAAATGAAGAAGCGGCAATCCGTTTAAGAAATTTTATTTCTTTAGCATATTATAGAAAGGGACAGAATGTCAAAGGGCTTGATCTTTCCGATTCGCTGCTCCGGCTTCTGTCGCGGGATGGAAAATGGGAAAAGTCCGATCAGGAGGTGATCAGTACCAGGATTGGTGGACTGATCCGGAACGGAGAACCCAAAACAGCCATACAGGAATGTTTCCGGCTGTTATCTTCATCTGAATCGCATAAAGACAGCACAGGAATGATCAGAGCATATACCCTGCTTGGTTGGGCGTATATGGAACTGGACCAGTTTTACGAAGCCATCCGCTGGCTTGAAAAAGGAAGAACTTATGTAACACCCGCTTTAGCGCTTGCAAACAATGCTGTATTTTATGCAAACCTTGCTTCCTGTTACAACAATGTTCATGAAAATAAAAAAGCATTTGAAGTAATTGATCTGGCTTTAAGATATGCGGAAGAATCTCAAAACCTGTTTACTATTGCCAATGCATTAAATATACGCGCCGACATGTACATTAACAGCAGTAAATATGCAGACGCTGAAGCTGACATGAAAAAAGCCATTGAAATCCGTAAACTTATCGGCGACCCGCTGTATATCCAAAGTGATCTTGCCCAGCTTTCCTCGTTTTATGCATCGATCGGAGAAACTGAAAAAGGGATCGCTGCGGCGAAAGAAGGCATGCATCTCGCTGAAAAAACCGGCAATCTCAGCAAGCTTATCTTTTTACATAATGCGCTTGCCCTGAATTATCGTAAGGCTTCAGACTGGGAAGCATATGCTGCTGAACTAAACACCCTGATCGACATGAAAGACTCCCTGTACGCTGAAAATTCAGGTAGAGCTATCGCGGAGATGGAGGCTAAATATGAATTACAGAAGAAAGAAAATATCATCATCAAACAAAATCTTGCGCTTGTGCGCAGCCGTTATTTAACGATAGGCTTTTCGATTCTGTTTCTATTATCCCTTCTATTGGGCTGGGCATTATACAATAACTATAAACTCACGCAGCAAAGAAAACTTGACAAGGCAGTTGCAGAAGAAAAATTATTAAGCTTTCAGGCTGTTGAAAAGGCCAGGGAAAATGAGCGGAAACGAATTGCGGCAGACCTGCATGATAACCTGGGATCATATGCCGCAGCGATATCAGCAAATGTGAAACAGATCCGTGATAGCAACAAATATCCGGATGAAAACACCATTGATCAACTGGATGAAAATGCAAAAAATATTGTTACACAACTTGACGATACCATCTGGGTATTAAAAAATGAACAACTTCCACTAACCAGTATTGCAGACCGTTTCAAGTCCTGGATGCTCAGGTACATGAAAAACTATCCAGGCATAACTTATCATTATGCGGAAGCCATAGAAAAAAATATCAGTTTTTCCCCTGCTCCGGTATTACATATGTTTATGATTTTAAAAGAAACCATAACCAATGCGGTGAAACATAGTAACTGTTCAGATATATTCATCACCGTACATTCAGACAGGAACTGGAAGATTGTGATCGCTGATAATGGTAAAGGATTTGAAGAAAAAGACCTTGTTCGCTGCAGCGGCATCAGCAATATGAAATACCGTGCAAATGAATCTGGCTGGGAGATCCGGTGGTCCCTGAGAGCGGGAGGCGGTACGGTTCTGGAACTCTCTGGCAAAGAACTACTACAAAATAGGTATTCGGACAAGGTTTTATAAATAGGAATTTTACAAAAAAAGGAATGCGGATAGCGGTCGTCGACGATAATCCGGTTAACCGGCTGAACTTTCAACAAAAGGTTAAACAGTTTGAAGATCTAGAACTGATACTGATTGCTAACGACGGTCATGATTTCCTCGAACAATTAAAAGGTCTCCCTTTCGCGGATCATCCGGAGATTGTATTTATGGATATTCAGATGCCCGGATTGAATGGTATCGATACGATCAAACTCGCTAAGGCTCTTTATCCGGAAATACATTTCATCATTCTCACTGTTTTTGAAGATGACGAAAACATATTCGAAGCAATAAGAGCAGGCGCATCAGGTTATCTGCTCAAGCACGAGAATTATCTCAGCATCCGGCAGGCGATCTCCGAAGTATTTGAATTTGGAGGAGCGCCAATGAGCCCGGCTATTGCCCGAAAAACCCTGCAGATCCTGGGTAACCGGAATCTCCATTCCGAACCCGACACTTCTTTACTTGAACATTTACTTACAGACAGGGAAATGGAAATTCTGCAGCATCTTGTTAACGGCTACGACGCGAAACGTATTGCAGAAATTACCGCTATCAGTATTCTAACAGTTCGAAAGCATATCGCTAACGTTTATACGAAATTGCATGTGAACAGTAAGGCACAGGTAATTTCAATGGCGCATAAAAACAAGTGGGTTAATTAGCGCTGGATTTCAAATCCTTTTTCATCCAGATAATGAGTGATATAAGCGCCATTTTCCTTTACACGGATTATATATAAAAACCTGCTATCCGATTTTTTCATCATCGTAATATCATAAAGCTTATTCCCATAAACGCTTTTCAAACGGGTTATTATTTCAGCCGGGATATAATTCGATAACACGGGCGCGTTATTAATCGTATTTAATCCGGCATTGGTGTTACCCACTAATTTTACTACAGCTGGATTTAAATTATTTTTTTCTACCTGGGGAGATTCGGGCTTGACAACAGTTTCGACCGTGGTGACAACGGGTTCATTTGGGTTAACGGCAGTTGAGGTGATTATCTTGTTATTTCCATTATCGCCCGCCACCGGGCGCTCTGTTTCCCTGGTTACGATTGGCGAACTTACAGGATGCGTAATCACAGTAGTGGTTATGGAAGTATTGGGCTGTATCAACCCTCCATTGGCGGCATTACTGTTGGAAGTGTTATACAAAATGGTTCCGGGATTACCGTTAGGATTTACACCACTATTACTGTTATTTGAATTAGAATTTAAAATTGTTGTGCCTGGCTTGTACTGATTATTTACAACCTGTGCTGCGGTCGTTAAACCCATCACAATAGTAAATACAAGAAGAGGAAAACGTTTCATAAAGGGGAGTTTATACTGAAAAGGCAAGTAGTGTGCCCATTTCTTCTTCTCAATTTGATTGAGCCAGATTCAAAGATGTATTTTTACCATCATGCAAAATTTTCTGCGAATCAAATATTATATATATACACTTACACTTCTGTGTTGGGGAACGATAAGTTCCTGCAACGGTTATGATAAGGATAAGCCAAGGATAAGGATCCAGACCAACCGTGGTGATATCGATGTGGAATTATATCCCAAACAGGCACCAGAAACGGTTGCAGCTTTTTTAAAAAATGTAGAAGCCCGTGTATACAAAGGAAGCAGTTTTTACCGCGTACTTAAAGCTGATCAGCTCGCCAGCGATTACAATACCGGAATAATCCAGGGAGGACCGTGGAATAATCCCCTTAAACAAAATATCAAGCCTGCAGGAATTCCACATGAACCCACTTCGCTTACAGGACTTTCGCACACCAATGGTGCAATATCAATGGCTCGTCAGGAACCGGGATCTGCAAGTACGGAGTTTTTTATTTGCATTGGCGACCAGTCTGCATTTGATGCCGGAAGAACTGGAACTGAGGACAGGCAAGGATTTGCCGCGTTTGGGATGGTCGTTTCGGGTATGAAGGTTGTACGGTCTATTCAAAATCAACCTTCCAGTGGCGATCGCTTCGTTAAATCAACAGGGATTATTAATATAAGAAAATTATAAAGTTCATTAACATTCTTATGTCTGTGTCAATTGGCTTAACTCTTGAAATAATACCAGAGTTAAAATCCAATGTATATGTTCAGACAATTGCGTGTTTCCCTAATCGTTATTTCTTTTTCATTGGTAACTGGAATGATTTTTCAATCCTGCGGATATTCCAAAGCAACCACTAGAGAAATTTATGAAAATATTAAAGACAGCGTTTACGATGTTATTATTGTACCGGGTATGCCGTTGCAAAATGGCCAGTTCGGTCGTTTATTAAAAGCCCGCCTCGACTGGTCGAAATATTTGTTCGACAAAGGAATAGCAAAAAATGTAATGTACTCCGGCTCCGCCGTTTATACTCCTTTTTATGAGGCGAAAGTTATGGCGATCTACGCCAAAGAGATCGGGATCCCGGAAAAACATATTTACGGAGAAACAAAAGCAGAACACAGTACGGAGAACTTGTATTATAGTTATATGCTCGCGAAAAAGCTCGGCTTTAAGAAGATCGCGCTCGCGACAGATCCTTACCAGGCCAAACAATTAGCAGTGTTCGCTAAGAGAAAAATGAAAAGAGACATTGATATCATTCCGGTGGATTTTGAAAAACTCGAACATATGAATGTATATCCTGTCCGGAATTTAGAGATCAGTCAGGCGAAAGCAGAAGACTTCACAAGCATCACTGAAAGACAAAACTTTTTTCAACGAATGAAAGGTACCCTGGGCATGAGTATCGATAAAGATGCCTATCAATAAGCCATATAGCCGCTTATCACGACATACTGCATGCTTAAATTTGCATAGATACCGGCTTCGCACGTTTGGTTTAACTTAGAGATAAGTAAAGCCATCAGCATGAGAAGTTTTTTCCTTTTCTTATTAATTCTGTGTATTAACGGTTCCGCCGGGGCTCAATGTATTTTCAAAGACACGTTATTTAAAATAGATTTCGGTACTACAGATGTTCCGCAAGAATTCAATCTTAAGGCAATGAATGCTTACACCCGTGATTTTTCTGATTGTCCGGGTGACGGCTATTATTCATATTCAACAAGAACGTCAGAATGTTTTAACGGTGACTGGATCACCCTAAATGAAGACCACACACCGGGTGACCGTTTTGGAAAAATGTTCTTCGTTAACGCCAATCCCAATCCAGCAGGATTTTTTAAAACAATTCTATCGGGTTTTAAGGCAAATACCCGTTACGAGTTCAGCGTCTGGATGCTGAATCTTTGTAAAATAAATGGTGGTTGTTCGCCCCTTCCACCAAATATTCTTATTTCCCTGACCGCTGCAGATGGAAAAAGAATTGCGTCGTTTCAAACTGGAACCATTAGTTCACAGGCTGTTCCTGCATGGAAAAGATATTTTGCAAATTTTATGACGCCTGCAAATAGTGGCGTGGTAACCCTGGAGATGCGCGACCTTACTAACGGCGGATGTGGCAACGACTTCGCGATGGACGACATTATTATCAGGGAATGTTACCCCCCAACGCCGCCAACTCCGGTGATATTAACCCCAACCGTTCGACAAACTCCTGTGCCGGTTAAACCGGTTGAACAAAAAACAGTAAAAACGGAGCCTGAAAAAACACTTCAAAAAAGGCAGGCTACAGAAGTAAAATCTGTTGTGAATGAGCGCCCAAAAACGGGCCCGGATATTACGCGGAAGCAAAAACCCGATTTCGAAACCACCGATGTATTAAAAACCCGTGAGAACCCGGTGATCAGATCTATGACACTGCCTGCTTCTACAATTCATCTTCAGGTTTATGATAATGGGCAGATAGATGGAGACACTGTTTCAATTTATCACAATGCGGAACTTATCATCAATCATAAAGGCATTTCAGATAAACCGCTTGAATTTGAAATTGTTCTCGATAAAAAACAAAGCCATCATGAGATTACAATGGTAGCGGATAACCTCGGGTCTATCCCACCTAATACTTCACTGATGGTAATTACAGCCGGGAAAAAAAGATTCGAGGTTTTTATTTCGAGCTCTGAAAAAAAGAATGCGAAAATTGTTTTTGATCTGCAGGAATGAACTTACTGTTCAGGAATAATATGGAAATGAAAGCAATCTGTCCAAAAGGACCAATGTCCATGATAATCCAATCCGCCAGGTGAAAAGCCAACAGGCCTAAGCCGATCCAAACATCAAAAC